>NZ_JBYIQW010000023.1:0-106777 GCF_057707815.1 Actinacidiphila sp. bgisy160 | reverse complement strand
CCCCCCCCCCCCCCCCCCCCCCCCCCCCCCCCCCCCCCCCCCCCCCCCCCCCCCCACCGTGCGTACGAGGTGGGCCGCGGGTCAGGCCGCTCGCTGGAACGGCACCCGGATCGGCTGCGAACCGGGTCCGCCCACGTGGGAGAACGGCTGCGTGCGCCAGTCCAGCCCCGCGGGGAGCGTCAGCAGCGCGCCCCACTGCGCGTCCTCGCCCCGGGCGACGTCGTCGGCCTCCGTGGCCTCGGGGGCGGGACGCCCCGAGCCGGGGCAGACCGTCAGCCCGAACGGGTTCCACGGCGAGGCGCACAGCGCGTGCTGTGGCAGTACGTCCTCGTCGGCGAGGAGGGCGATCGGGCGGGCACAGTCGGGGCAGTGCACCCGGAGGATCTCATAGCCCTCGTCGTCGAAGGCGTCGTCGGCGTCGTCCGCCGTCAGCAGCTCGAACGGCTCGCGACGTTCGTGCTCCTCCTCGAGCACCGCCAGCGAGCGTTCGCCGCGGCTGTGTCGTGCGTGGGTGCGCATGGGTGCATCTCCCCCTCAGAAGAACGCCCACCAGCGGGGCCGACCGGGCTCTTGTCCTCGGCCATAGCGAGCATTTCCCGCCACGCGCCCGCGGTAATCACCGCCACTCCGAAGAGCGTTGACATCGGGTGTGGCCTTCGTCACACAGTCCTCCGCGCGGGTGGCCCGTGCTCCCGCGGACGATGCCGTGCGCCTGCCCCGCGCCCTGCCGGGAGTCAGTCCCCGCGCCCCTCCCCGGACTTCCGCGGCGCCGCCGTGCTCTTCCTGACGACCAGTCTGACGCCAAGCTCCATACGGGTGTTGCTCTTGTCGCCGATCTCGTCGGGCTGCGACAGCCGGAGCAGCATCCGGGCGGCCTCCTCGGCCATCTCGACCAGCGGCTGGTTGACGGTGGTGAGCGACGGGCTCGCCCACTGGGCGAGCGGGATGTCGTCGTAGCCCACCACCGACAGGTCGCGGGGCACCTGCAGGCCCTTGACCCTGGCCGCCTCCAGCACGCCGAGCGCCTGCAGGTCGCTGCCGGCGAAGATGGCGGTGGGCGGGTCGGGCTGCTCCAGCAGGGCGAGGGCGCCGTCGTGCCCGCCCTGGACGTGGAAGTCCCCGTAGCGGATCAGGTCGTTGTCGACGGTGAGCCCCGCCATGCCCATGGCCGAGCGGAAGCCGTCGAGGCGGGCCAGGGAGCACAGCATGTCGTCAGGTCCGGTGATGATCCCGATGCGGCGGTGGCCGAGGTCGATGAGATGCCGGGTGGCCGCGACCCCGCCGGCCCAGTTCGCCGAGCCCACGGACGGGACGTCGGGTTCGGGGTCGCCCGCCGGGTCGATGATCACGAAATTGATGGCCCGCGAGCGCAGCTTGCGCTTGATGTCGTCGGGCAGCGAGGAGAAGACCAGGACGACGCCGAGCGGGCGGCGCCGCAGCACGCCCTCGATCCACTCGGGGCCGGGGGCGTGCCGCGTGCCGCTCTCGGTGAGCACCACGCTCATGTTGCGGCTCTTGGCGACGTTCTCCACGCCCCGGATGAGCTCCATAGCCCAGACGCTCTCGAGCTCGTGGAAGACGATCTCGATCAGCCGTGACTCGGGCTGGGTGGGGGAGGGACGCTGGTAACCGTTCGCCTCCAGCAGCCGTTCGACCTTGCTCCGGGTCGGCGCGGCCACATCGGGACGTCCGTTGAGCACCTTCGAAACTGTCGAAAGTGACACGCCCGCTTTCGAAGCCACGTCAGCCAGGGTGATCCGGCCCTCGGTCTCATCATCACGCATGCGGCACAGGATAGGGCAACGCTGTTCGGTAACGGTTTGGTCGCGTCAATTCCACGCTGTTGACCCTGGCGAAGGGGGAGCCTACGGTCCCTCGTCAGGCGAATTTCGGCAAAGTAGCCGAAACTTTCGAGAGGTCGATCATGAAGAAGCGTGCGTGGTTCCCCCGTGCCGTCGCCGGCGGCGCGACACTGGCACTGGGCCTGACCCTGACCGCCTGCGGCGGTGACGGCACCTCCGCGGGAGGCGATTCCGGGACGATTCACGTCCTCGTGTACGGCGACTCCGCGAACAAGGTGGAGAAGGCGATCGTCGCCGAGTTCAACAAGACCTCGAAGGTCAAGGCGGTCCTCGACACGGTCCCGGGTGCGGACTACCAGCAGAAGCTGCAGACCGTCATCAACACCAAGCAGGCCCCCGACGTCTTCTTCAACTGGGGTGGCGGCAGCATCCAGCCGTTCGTGAAGGCCGGTCTGCTGCTCCCGCTCGACGACTTCATCAAGAAGGACCCGGGCCTGAAGGACAACTTCCTGTCCTCGGTCTTCAACACCGCGGTCGTCGACGGGAAGTCCTACGGCGTGCCGATGCGCGGCACCCAGCCGGTGCTGCTGTTCAACAACAAGAAGGTCCTCGCGGACGCGGGCGTCCAGCCCCCGCAGACCTGGGACGAGCTCATCGACGGGGTCAAGAAGCTCAAGGCCAAGGGCGTCACCCCGATCGCGCTCGGCGGCGGCGACCAGTGGCCGACCCTGATGTGGTTCGAGTACCTCTACGACCGCGTCGCCGGCCCGGAGCTGTTCACCAAGGCCCTCGGCGGCGACAAGAGCGCCTGGGAGAGCGAGGACAGCAAGAAGGCGCTGAGCATGCTCAAGGAGCTCATCGACGCCGGTGCCTTCGGCACCAACTTCGACTCGGTGAAGTTCACCGACGGCGGTTCGCCGCAGCTCCTCGCGAGCGGCAAGGCGGGCTTCGAGCTCATGGGCTCCTGGGAGTACTCCACGCAGCAGGACGCCAGCCCGGACTTCGTCAAGAACGACCTCGGCTACACCAACTTCCCGACCGTCGCCGGCGGCAAGGGTGACGCCGCGAACGTCGTCGGCAACACCAACAACTTCTACTCGGTGCTGAAGAAGACCAAGTACTCGGACGCGGTCGCGGACTTCCTGAAGCTCATGTACTCCGACGACTTCGTGAAGCAGCAGCTCGCCATCGGCAACCTGCCCACCACCACGAACACCACCAAGTTCCTCGACACGGCCGCCAACCCGGATTACCTGAAGTACCAGTTCGACCTCGTCGACAAGGCCCCCTCGTTCCAGCTGTCGTGGGACCAGGCCTACCCGCCGTCGGGCATCACGCCGATCCACCAGGCCGTGCAGCAGTTCTTCAACGGCCAGATCGACGCGGACGGATTCATCAAGGCCATGCAGGCCCTGCCCACCTCCTGAGAGCGACGTCCCGCATGGTCTCCCTCACTGCCACCGTGACGGGCAAGCGGCAGACGCAGCGCCCGGCCGGCCGTTCCATCGGCCGGCCGGGCGTTGCCTGGGCGCTCCCCGCCACGATCTTCTTCGCCCTGTTCGCCGTCGTGCCCCTGGTGCTGGTGGCGGTCCTCTCCTTCACCTCCTGGAGCGGACTGGGCTCGCCCGAGTACACGGGCTTCGACAACTGGGTCCGGGTCTTCCAGGACCCGGTGATGATCAAGAGCCTCTGGCTGAGCGTGCTGCTCACCGTGCTGGGCGTCGTCGTCCAGACCCCGCTGAGCATCCTGCTCGGCGTCTGGGCGGCCGGTCCCCAGCGCAACCGCGCCGTGCTGTCGGCGATCTTCTTCGTGCCGCTGCTGCTCTCCGCGACCGCCGTGTCGGTGCTGTGGCGGGCGTTGCTCGACCCCAACTTCGGCGTGCCCTCGCAGGCGCGCTGGCTGTTCGGCGACGGCAACCTCTTCGGCACGCAGACCGCCGCGATCGGCGTACTGGTCTTCGTCAGCACCTGGCAGTTCACCCCGTTCCACGCCCTGATCTACCAGGGCGCGACCCGGGCGATCCCGCAGGTGCTCTACCAGGCGGCGCAGATCGACGGCGCCGGCACCGTACGGCAGTTCTTCCACATCACGCTGCCGCAGCTGCGCAACTCGATCATCACCTCGATGATCCTGATGATCGTCGGCGGTCTCACCACCTTCGACACGGTGCTGATCCTCACCCAGGGCGGCCCCGGCACCGACACCACCATCAGCGCCTACTACATGTACGACAAGGCCTTCAAGGGCTTCGACTTCGGCGCGGGCGCCGCGGTCGCGCTGATGCTCGTCGTCGTCGCCACGGTGATCTCGCTGATCGTCGTCCGCGTCTCCGGCTACGACAAGATGGCCGGCACCAAGGAGGGTGTCTGATGAGACGACGCCCCAACTATTTGGCGGGCCTGGGCGCCCTGCTGTGGCTCGCGCTGGTGGGCATGCCGCTGTACGTCATGCTGGGCGCCACCGTGCAGACGCGCGCCGAGTACAGCGCGGGCGGCCCGCTGTCCTTCCCCCGTTCCTTCACGCTGGACAACTACATCCAGGACTTCAGCAACGGCTTCGGGCAGTACTTCCTCAACACGGTCGTCGTCACGGTCAGCGTGGTGGCCATCGTGCTGCTGCTCGTGCCGCCGCTGGCGTTCACCATCGTCCGCAACCGGGGCCGCGGCACCTCCGGGGTGTTCCGGCTCTTCCTGCTCGGCCTGGCCATCCCCGCGCAGGCCGTGATCGTCCCGATGTTCTACGTCATCAGCAAGGTCGGCCTGTACGACAACCTCATCGGCGTCATCCTGCCGACGGCGGCGTTCTGCCTGCCGGTCTGCACGCTGATCCTGACCGGCACGATGCGTGACATCACCTCCGAGCTGTTCGAGGCGATGGCCATGGACGGCGCGTCCGTCCGGCGGACCTTCTTCCAGCTCGTCCTGCCGCTGTCCGGCAGCGGACTGTCGACGATCGTCGTCTTCTCCGCCCTGCAGGCCTGGAACGGCTTCCTGTTCCCCCTGGTGCTCACCCAGTCCGAGGAGACCAAGGTGATCACGCTGGGCCTCTACAACTTCCGGACCCAGTACGGCATCAACATCCCCGGCCTGCTGGCCGCCGTGGTGCTGTCCACGATTCCCGTCCTGCTCGTCTACCTGTTCGCCCGCCGTGCCCTGGTACAGGGGCTCATGGGCGTCGGAGGAAAGTGAACGACAACGTGACCGCCGACTCCCGCGTCGAGGCGCTCATCCGCGAGATGACCCTGGACGAGAAGATCGCCCAGCTCTACGGCGTCTGGGTCGGCGCCTCCGGCGAAGGCGCCGAAGTCGCCCCCCACCAGCACGACATGGACGAGCCGCCCAGCCTGGACGAGCTCCTGCCGGACGGCCTCGGGCAACTCACCCGGCCCTTCGGAACCGTCCCCGTCGACCCCGCCCTGGGCGCGCTGTCCCTGATGCGCACCCAGGAACGGATCGCCGCCGCCAACCGGTTCGGCATCCCGGCCATGGCCCACGAGGAGTGCCTCGCGGGTTTCGCGGCCTGGGGTGCGACCACCTACCCCGTCCCGCTGTCCTGGGGCGCCTCCTTCGACCCCGAGCTGGTCCGGGTGATGGCCGCGGCCATCGGCCGCGACATGCGCTCGGTCGGCGTCCACCAGGGCCTCGCCCCCGTCCTCGACGTCGTCCGCGACGCGCGCTGGGGCCGGGTCGAGGAGACCATCGGCGAGGACCCCTACCTCGTCGGGACCATCGCCACCGCCTACATCCAGGGCCTGGAGTCCGCGGGCATCGTGGCCACCCTCAAGCACTTCGCGGGCTACTCGGCCTCCCGAGCCGGGCGCAACCTGGCGCCGGTCAGCATGGGGCCGCGCGAGCGCGCCGACGTCGTCCTGCCGCCGTTCGAGATGGCGGTCCGGGAGAGCGGCGTCCGGTCGGTGATGCACGCGTACACCGACACCGACGGCGTGCCCTCGGCCGCCGACGAGGAACTGCTGACCGGGCTGCTCCGCGACACCTGGGGCTTCGACGGGACCGTGGTCGCCGACTACTTCGGGATCGCCTTCCTCAAGACCCTGCACGGTGTCGCCGCCGACTGGGCGGACGCCGCGGGCACCGCCCTGCACGCCGGTGTGGACGTGGAACTGCCCACCGTCAAGACCTTCGGGCAGCCGCTGCGGGACGCCGTCGCCGCGGGCCTGGTCGACGAGAAGCTCGTGGACCGCGCACTGCGCCGTGTCCTGACCCAGAAGGCGCAGCTCGGCCTGCTCGACCCCGGGTGGAGCCCGGTGCCGTCCGCGCTCGCCGGCGCCGACCTGACCGACCCGCAGGGCCTGCGCGGCACCGTCGAACTGAACTCCGCGGCCCACCGGGACCTGTCCCGGCGCCTTGCCGAGCAGTCCGCCGTCCTACTGAGCAACGACGGCACCCTGCCCCTGGGGCGGCCCACCCGCATCGCGCTCGTCGGTCCCCAGGCGGAGACCCCGACCGCCGTGCTGGGCTGCTACTCCTTCCCCGTGCACGTCGGGGCGCAGCATCCGGACACCCCGCTCGGCATCGACCTGCCCACACTGCGCCAGGCCCTGGTGGCGGAGTTCCCCGGCTCCGAGATCGTGACCGTGGCCGGCTGCGGCATCGACGACGACGACGTCTCCGGCATCGCGGCGGCCGCAAGGGCGGCCCGCGACGCCGATGTGGTCGTCGCCGCGCTCGGCGACCGTGCCGGGCTCTTCGGCCGCGGCACCAGCGGTGAGGGCTGCGACGCGGAGTCGCTGACGCTGCCCGGCGTCCAGCAGCGACTGCTCGACGCGCTCCTCGACACGGGGACGCCCGTCGTGCTCACCCTGCTGGCCGGCCGCCCCTACGCCCTCGGGCGGGCCGTGGACGAGGCCGCGGCCGTCGTCCAGACCTTCTTCCCGGGGCAGGAGGGCACCCCGGCGCTCGCCGGAGTGCTGAGCGGACGGATCAACCCCTCCGGGCGGCTGCCGGTGAGCGTGCCCCGGCACCCGGGTGTCCAGCCCTCCACGTACCTCGCCGCGCCGCTCGCGCGGGCCAGCGAGGTCTCCAACATCGACCCCGCCGCCGCCTTCGGCTTCGGCCACGGGCTGACGTACACGGCCTTCGAGTGGTCCGCGCCTCAGGTGCACGGCGCCGCCGACGGCCGACCCGTCACGGGCACCGACGGAGAGGTGGAGCTGTCCTTCACGGTCCGCAACACCGGAAGCCGCGCGGGCAGCGAGGTCGTCCAGGTCTACCTGCACGACCCGATCGCCTCCGTCGTCCAGCCGGTGCAGCGCCTCGTCGGCTACCTGCGGGTGCCGCTGGAGCCGGGGGAGGCGCGGCGCATCGACGTCACGGTCCCCGCCGACGTCGCCGCCTTCACCGGCCGGGACGGCCGCCGTGTCGTGGAACCGGGGGAGCTGGAGGTGCGGCTGGCCGCGTCCAGCACCGACGTCCGGTTCGCCGTACGGGCCGAACTGACCGGCCCGGCACGGCAGGTGGACCACACCCGGCGGCTGCACGCGCTGGTCACCGGCGCGCCGGAGGAGTCCAGGTGAGCCTGCCCGAAGGGACGGGGTCGGCGGCGGGGACCGTCGCCAACCCCGTCCTGCCGGGCTGCCATCCCGACCCGAGCGTCTGCCGGGTCGGGGCGGACCACTACCTGGTCACCTCGACCTTCGAGTACTTCCCGGGCATCCCGGTGTTCCACAGCCGTGACCTGGTCCACTGGCGGCCGATCGGGCATGTCCTGGACCGGCCCTCGCAGGTGGACCTGAGCACCGTGGCGTCCTCGGAGGGGATCTTCGCCGCGACCATCCGGCACCACCAGGGCCGGTTCTACGTCGTGACCACCCTGGTCGGCGGCAGCGGGCGGGGCGGCACCTTCGTCGTGACCGCCACCGACCCCGCCGGGCCGTGGAGCGAACCGGTGTGGCTGGACGACGCGCCCGGCATCGACCCCTCCCTCTTCTTCGACGACGACGGCCGCGCCTGGTGCACCGGCACACGGCTCGCGGAGCCGGGGGAGTGGGAGGGGCAGACCGACGTATGGCTGCGGGAGTTCGACACCGCGACGCTGACCCTCACCGGCCCCGAGCACCTGCTGTGGCGCGGCGCGCTGCACGGCGCCGCGTGGGCCGAGGGGCCCCACCTGTACAAGGTGGACGGCCGTTACTACCTGCTGGCGGCCGAGGGCGGCACCGAGCACCGGCACGCCGTCAGTGTCGCCCGCGCCGAGAACGTCACCGGCCCGTACACCGGCAACCCGGCCAACCCGGTGTTCACCCACCGCCACCTGGGCCGCGACTTCCCCGTCGTGGGCGTCGGCCACGCCGACCTGGTGCGGACGGCGGAGGGGGAGTGGTGGGCGGTGCTGCTCGGCAGCCGCCCGTACGGCGGCTACCACCCCAACCTCGGGCGGGAGACCTTCCTCGTCCCGGTGCGCTGGGAGGACGGCTGGCCGCTCTTCGCACCCGGCGTCGGCACCACGCTCGGCCCCTTCCGGCCGCCCACGGCCGCCGGGCCTTCGGACGGGCCCCAGCCGGATCCGGTGCGAGACGACTTCGACGGCCCCCGGCTGGACCCCCGGTGGAACCAGGTGCGTACCGCGGAACCCTTCTGGTCGCTCACCGCACGCCCCGGTTCGCTCCGGCTGCCGCTCGGGCCCGCGTCGCTCGCCGATGTCGGCACCCCCTGCTTCCTCGGCCGGCGCCAGCAGCACCGCGACGTCAGCGTGTCCGCGCTGCTCGACGTGGCGCCCCGGACGCCGCGGGAGTGGGCGGGGCTAGCCGTCCGCCAGTCCGAGACCGACCACGTGGTGTTCGCGGTGGCCGGTGACGGCCGCGGCGGCCGCCGCGTGCTCGCCGCGGTCCGTACCGGGGGCGAGCAACGCATCGTCGCGCAGGCGTCGTTGGCCCCCGGCCCGGTGGTGCTGCGCATCCACGCCGAGGGTCAGCGCTACGGGCTGCGTCACGCCCCCGCCGGCGCGGGCCCGGACGCGGAGACCGAACTGACCGCCGTGGACGGCGCATTCCTCAGTTCGCCGCGCGCGGGCGGCTTTCTCGGCGTTTGGCTGGGCCCGTACGCCACGGCCCACGGCGCCCCCTCCACCACCGTCGCCGACATCGACTGGTTCGACTACCGGCCGCTCGCCCCCTGACCACGGAGCCGACGTTGTTCACCGATCTCCCCGAGGACGAACTCCGGGACCACCGCAGCACCCAGACCGCGCCCGCCGACTTCGACGACTTCTGGCGCACGACGCTCGACGACGCGCGCGCCGCCGGGACCGCGTCCGTCACCGTCACTCCCGCGTCCGGCCCGCGGCTGCGCACCGTGGCCGTCTACGACGTCACCCTCCCCGGTTTCGGCGGCGAGCCCGTACGGGCCTGGCTCCGCCTGCCGCGCGGCGCAGAGGGACCGCTGCCCGCGGTCGTCCAGTACGTCGGCTACGGCGGCGGCCGGGGCCATGCCCTGGACAACCTGCTGTGGGCGTCCGCCGGCTTCGCCCACTTGCACATGGACACCCGGGGCCAGGGCTCGGGCTGGAGCCGCGGCGACACACCCGACTCCGGCACCACGGGCCCACAGGCCCCCGGGATGATGACCCGCGGCATCGACGACCCCCGCACCTACTACTACCGCCGCCTGTTCACGGACGCCGTCCGCGCCGTGGACGCGGTCCGCACGCTGCCCTCGGTGGATCCCGGCCGGATCGCGGTCATCGGCGCGAGCCAGGGCGGCGGCACCGCGCTCGCCGTGGCCGCCCTCGCTCCCGAGGTCCGCGCCCTGGTGGCGCACGTCCCGTTCCTGTGCGACTTCCCCCGGGCCACGGTGATCACGGACGCGGACCCGTACCGCGAGATCGGCCGCTATCTCGCCGTCCACCGCGGCAACGCCGAGCGGGCCATGCGCACCCTGTCCTACTTCGACGGCGTCAACTTCGCGGCCCGCGCCCGGGTACCGGCCCGCTTCTCCGCGGCCCTGATGGACGAGATCACGCCGCCCTCGACGGTCTTCGCCGCGTACAACGCGTACGCGGGGCCCAAGGAGATGGCCGTCTGGCCTTGGAACGGGCACGAGGGCGGCGCGACCGACGACGACGAGGGGGCGCTCGTGTTCCTCCGCGCGCGCTTGTGAGGGCAACGTGAAGTGCCGCCACATCGCCTGGAGTTGGGGCGGGCGGCCGTACAACCTTCGCTCTTCCTTGATCGTCGTACGGGTGCACCGGAGACCCCGGTGCACCACTGATGTGGCCACACCCTTGAGGAAGAGTCATGCGATCTGACTCCGTCGGGCGCTCGCTGCGCCTCGGAGCCTCTGCCGTCGCGGCGGCCGGCCTGTTCGTGGCCGGTCTCGCCGTACCCGCGCACGCCGCCGAGACCGACCAGCTGTGGATCAACGCCCCGTCCGAACTGTCGTTGCCCTCGGGCACGGGCGGCGGTGAACCGCAGTCGCGCACGCTTGACATCGGCATCTACCACGACAACGGCAACTTCACGGTCACCGACGGCGAGGTCACCGTGGACGTCTCCGGGGTCGCGGGCGTCGCGGAGGTGACCTGGCCGGAGAACTGCACGCCCAGCGGCACGACCGCCGTCTGCCACGTGCCCGAGGTGCCCGTGATCGGCGGCGACTACAGCAGGCAGATCCACCTCACGGTCCGCGCGGCGGACGGGGCGGCGGGCGGGGCACACGGCCGGATCACCTACGCGGCGACCGCTGTCGGAGGCCCCGACGGCACCCTCACCACCACGCCGGACGACTCCGACACCATGCTCACCGTCGCCTCCGGCCCGGACCTGTCGCTCGCGGAGATCGCCCCGGTCGAGCACGCCGCCCCTGGCTCCACCGTGCGACTCCCGTTCGGGCTGACCAACAACGGCAACGAAAGCGCGCAGGGCTTCACGCTGAAGTTCATGGCCTCCCACGGCATCCAGAAGCTGACCAAGTACAAGCGCTGCACCTACACGACGTCCAACGACGGCGAGTACGCGCCGATGACCTTCGCGGCGTGCACCTTCGACCGGGTGCTGGCGCCGGGGGACTCCTTCGAGCTGCCCAAGCCGCTCAAGGCGGTGCTCGCCCCGTACGCGATGAACGAGCGTCTCGACATCAGCGTCCAGCCCGGCGGGGGCGCCGAGGACCTCGAGAGCGGTGACAACTACAGGGTGGTCGGCGTCAGCGCCGACAACACCGCGGACTTCGCGGTGACCGGCGACGCGGTCACCGGTGCGGCGGGCGAGACGGTGACGGCCCGGCTCACGTTCCGCAACAACGGCCCGGCCTGGCTCGGCAACCTCGGCTCCGGCGACCCCGTCGCCAAGGTCCGGCTGATCGTCCCCGCGGGCACCAAGGTCACCGGCGTCCCGTCCGGCTGCGCCCCGCACACCCTCTCCGGCGGCTACTACCCGCAGGAGACGGGGGCGCCGCGTTACGACTGCTCCCTGCCGTACTGGGTGCTGGAGAACACCGAGCGCTCGTACGACTTCTCGCTGCGGATCGACACCGTGGTGCCCGGCACGACCGGTGCCGTGAGCATCCACCCGGAGTCCGGCGAGTTCCCGTGCGACCCGGACACCACCAACAACACGGCGGCCCTGGCAATCAACTGACCCGGCCCGCCCCGGCACGTGGTGCGGGCGCCTCCCGCACCACGTGCCCCGCGGGGCAGGTCAGCCGCCCTTCGGCTCGGGCAGCGGCTCGCCGGTCTCCAGGAGCGTCTTCAGACCCGACACCAGGGCGGGCCAGCCCTGGGAGACCATGCCCAGCACCGTGCTGCCCGGTTCGTGGGCCTCGTGGACGACGGTCAGCCTGACCGTCTCCCCGAGCGGTTCGATCTCGAACGTCACCTGGGAGCGTTGGTCCCCGGCCAGGCGGGCGCGCACCTCCTCGCTCACGCCCGTGTTCGCGGCCCACTCCGGTGTGAAGGTGTGCCAGGTGTAGGAGAGCCGGCGCGGTGGATCGGACTCCAGCACGACCTGGGCGGGATCGGCGGTGCGGGCGCCGCCCTCCTCCCAGAGCATGGCCGAGCCGGCCGCCCAGTCGGTCTCGAAGGCGACGCCCCAGTAGCGGCGGGTGAACGCCGGGTCGGTCAGCGCCTGCCAGAGGCGCTCGGGTGTGGTGCGGATGTAGGTCGTGTAGACGAATGCGGACTCGCTCATGGGTGCCTGCTCCAATGCCCTCTGCAGGTCGGCGAGCGCGTGCGCACGCTCGCGGTCGTACCGGTCGATCCATCGTTCCGCGACGGCGTTGATCGGAGCGGCGTTGAGGTAGTGCAGCTTCTCCCGGCCCCGCCGTACCGTGGTGACCAGCCCGGCCTCCTCCAGCACGGCCAGGTGCTTGCTGACCGACTGCCGGGCCATGTCCAGGCCCGCGCACAGCTCGCGCAGGGTCTGCCCGTTGCGCCCGTTGAGGCTGTCCAGCAGCCGCCGGCGGCTGGCGTCGGCCAGCGCCTTGAAGACCTCGTCCATCTCGCTTTCCCCGCCGTCCCGAAAATGCAGCCATCCGGCTGCCTATTCACCATAGGCAACCGGGCGGCTGCATGTCAACGCGGTTCGGCGGGGCCGGGCGTCGGGGCCGGGGTGTTCGGCGGCGCTATTCGGCCCGCAGGTCCCGTACGCGGCGGATCTTCCCGACGGAGCGCTCGACGGTGTCGGGGTCGACGACCGTCACCTCGACGCTGACTCCCACGCCGTCCTTGACGCCCGTCGCGATGGAGTGAGCCGCCTCTTCGCGTTGCGCGGCCCCGGCATCGGGGCGCGCCTCGACGATGACCTCCATGTGGTCCATGCGACCGCGCTTGGTGAGCCGGATCTGGAAGTGCGGCGCCACGCCGGGCGTGCGCAGCACGATCTCCTCGATCTGGCTGGGGAAGACGTTCACCCCACGCAGGATGATCATGTCGTCGGAGCGGCCGGTGATCTTCTGGATGCGGCGGAAGGCCGGGCGTGCGGTGCCGGGCAGCAGCCGGGTCAGGTCACGGGTGCGGTAACGGATGATCGGCAGCGCCTCCTTGGTGAGGGAGGTGAGGACCAGCTCGCCCTCCTCGCCCTCCGGCACCGGCTCGCCCGTGATCGGGTCCACGATCTCGGGGTAGAAGTGGTCCTCCCACACGTGCAGGCCGTCCTTGGTCTCCACGCACTCCTGGGCGACGCCCGGGCCGATCACCTCGGACAGGCCGTAGATGTCGACGGCGTGGATGTTCATGCGCTCCTCGATCTCCCGGCGCATCTCCTCCGTCCACGGCTCCGCGCCGAAGATGCCGACCCGCAGCGAGGTGCCGCGCGGGTCGACACCCTGTCGCTCGAACTCGTCCAGCAGGGTGAGCATGTACGAGGGGGTGACCATGATGATCTCGGGCTTGAAGTCCTGGATGATCTGCACCTGACGGGCGGTCATGCCGCCCGAGGCGGGGATCACCGTGCAACCGGCGCGCTCGGCGCCGTAGTGCGCGCCCAGGCCTCCGGTGAACAGGCCGTAGCCGTAGGAGATGTGCACCTTGTGGCCGGGACGTCCGCCGGCGGCGCGTATGGAGCGGGCCACCACGTCGGACCACATGGACAGGTCGTTGTCGGTGTAGCCCACGACGGTGGGCAGGCCGGTCGTGCCACTGGAGGCATGCACGCGGCGCACCTGGTCCATGGGGACGGCGAACATGCCGAAGGGGTAGTCGTCGCGCAGGTCGGCCTTGGTGGTGAAGGGGAAGCGTGCCAGGTCCTCCAGGCCCGCGCAGTCCTGGGGCCGCAGCCCGGCCTCGTTGAACTTCTTGCGGTAGGCCTCGACGTTGTCGTAGGCGTGGCGCAGCGTCGACCGCAGCCGGCCGAGCTGCAGCTCCCGCAGCTCCGCGGGCGTCAGCCGCTCGGCGGCGTCCAGCAAGCCGTGGGGGAGCGGCTCTCCCAGGCGCGCCCCCGCGGTCGCCCGGTCCGTCGGCTCGCTGCTCATCCGTTCTCCTTCGTACGTCCGATGCTGCGGCTGCGCCCGCGGAACTCCGCGACCACCTGGTCGCCCCGCAGGATGCTCACGTCGTAGACGCCGCTGCGGCCGAAGCGGGTGCGCTCCTGCGCGACGGCGACCAGTTCGTCGCCCTCGTGGACGGGGGCGACGAAGGTGATGTCGGCGCCGGCGGCCACCGTCACCGGGCCGTGGGTGTTGCAGGCGCAGGCGAAGGCGGTGTCGGCGAACAGGAAGAGGTAGCCCCCGTGGCCGATCCCGTGCCCGTTGACCATCGCGGGCGTGACGGTCATGCGCAGTACGGCCGTCCCGTCGCCGGTCTCCAGCAGCTCGATGCCCAGGCTCTGCGACGCCTTGTCGGCGGCGAACATGCTCTCCGCGGGGCCCCGCGTCGCGTCCATGGCATCCCTCACGATCGTCACCAGCCTTGTGAACCGACCGAACATTCGGTTAGCGTGCGGCACGCCCAAGGTAATCCAGCATCCGAACTGCCTGTCAAGAGGTGGAACGCATGTCCCAGCACCTCCCCGCACGACCCGCAGACGAGGTCTTCCTGATCGACGGCGCGCGCACCCCGCAGGGCCGCTACGGCGGCGCTCTGGCCGCCGTTCGCCCCGACGACCTGGCGGCCCTGGTGGTCGGCGAGGCCGTGAGCCGCGCCGGGATCCCGGTCGAGGCCGTGGACGAGGTGATCCTCGGCGCCGCCAACCAGGCGGGCGAGGACAACCGCGACATCGCCCGGATGGCCGTGCTGCTGGCCGGCCTGCCGCACACGGTGCCCGGCTACACCGTCAACCGCCTGTGCGCCTCCGGGCTCACCGCCGTCGCCTCGGCGGCGCAGGCGATCCGCTCCGGCGAGGCCGAGATGGTCGTGGCCGGCGGTGTGGAGTCCATGACCCGTGCCCCCTGGGTCATGGCCAAGCCCGGTACCCCCTGGGCCAAGCCCGGCGAGGTGCACGACACCTCCCTGGGCTGGCGCTTCACCAACCCCCGCTTCACCGCCGGGGACACCCTGTCCATGGGGGAGACCGCGGAGGAGGTCGCCGCCCTGGACGGGATCACCCGCGCCGACTCCGACGCCTTCGCGCTGCGCAGCCACCAGCGGGCCGTCGCGGCCCAGGAGGCCGGCCGCTTCGACCGCGAGATCGTGCCGGTCGCCGTCAAGGGCGGCGAGGTCACCCGTGACGAGGGCCCGCGCCCCTCCACCACCCTGGAGAAGCTCGGGGCCCTGCGCGCCATCTTCCGCCAGGACGGCATCGTGACCGCCGGTTCCTCCTCGCCGCTGTCCGACGGCGCCGCGGCCCTCGTGGTGGCCGGCCGTGAGGCGGTCGAGCGGTACGGCCTGACGCCGCGCGCCAGGATCGTCACCGCCGCCACCGCCGGCGTCGAGCCCCACCTGATGGGCCTCGGCCCCGTCCCGGCGACGGAGAAGGCCCTGGCCCGCTCCGGATGGCAGACCGGGGATCTGGACGCCGTCGAGCTCAACGAGGCCTTCGCCGCCCAGGCCCTCGCGGTCGTCCGCCGCCTCAAGCTGGACGAGGAGAGGGTCAACGCCGACGGCGGCGCGATCGCGCTCGGCCATCCGCTGGGCTGCTCGGGCGCCCGCATCCTGCTCACCCTCCTCGGCCGCCTGGAGCGCGAGGGCGGCCGCCGTGGCCTCGCCACCCTCTGCGTCGGTGTGGGCCAGGGTGTGGCGATGCTGGTGGAGCGGGTGTGAACGGGACCAGCCGCGGGCGCGTGCGAGTGTCGTCCACAGGGCTTGCCGGGGACGGGATAGTTCGTCAGACTGTAACCGAACGAATGGTCGGTAGGGGAAGCTGGTATCGATGAGCACACCGGACGCCGCCGTGCCGGCGGAGGGCGCGCAGACGCCGCTCCAGGAGCACTTCGACGACACGATCGCGCGGGACCAGCGCATCGAGCCGCGGGACTGGATGCCCGACGGCTACCGCAAGACGCTGGTCCGGCAGATCGCGCAGCACGCGCACTCGGAGATCATCGGCATGCAGCCCGAGGGCGAGTGGATCACCCGCGCCCCGTCGCTGCGCCGCAAGGCCATCCTGTTCGCCAAGGTCCAGGACGAGGCCGGCCACGGGCTGTACCTCTACTCGGCCGCCGAGACGCTGGGCGTCGACCGCGCCGACCTCACGCAGCGCCTGATCGAGGGCCGTCAGAAGTACTCCTCGATCTTCAACTACCCGACCCTCAGCTTCGCCGACGTCGGCGTCATCGGCTGGTTCGTCGACGGTGCGGCGATCTGCAACCAGGTGCCGCTGTGCCGCTCCTCCTATGGGCCGTACGCCCGCGCCATGGTGCGCATCTGCAAGGAGGAGTCCTTCCACCAGCGCCAGGGCTACGAGCTGCTGATGACGATGATGCGCGGCACCGAGGCCCAGCGGGAGATGGTGCAGGACGCCGTGAACCGCTGGTGGTGGCCCTCGCTGATGATGTTCGGCCCGCCCGACGGCGACTCGCCCAACTCGGCCGCGTCCATGGCCTGGAAGATCAAGCGCCACAGCAACGACGAGCTGCGCCGGCGGTTCGTCGACATGACCGTCCCGCAGGCCGAAAAGCTCGGCGTGACCCTGCCCGACCCGGAGCTGCGCTGGAACGAGGAGCACGGCCGGCACGACTTCGGCACCCCCGACTGGTCGGAACTGCAGCGCGTCATCAGCGGCGACGGACCGTGCAACACCGAGCGGATGGAACGCCGCCGCTCCGCACACGAGGAAGGCGCCTGGGTGCGCGAGGCCGCGACCGCCCACGCCGCCAAGCAGGCGGCCCGGGCAGAGGAAGGAGCCGTGGCATGAGCACCACCGGCGACAGCACGACCCGGGCCGACTGGCCCCTGTACGAGGTGTTCGTCCGCGGCAAGCGCGGGCTGAACCACGTCCACGTCGGCTCCTTGCACGCCGCCGACGACCGCATGGCCCTCACCCACGCCCGCGACCTGTACACCCGGCGCAACGAGGGCGTGAGCATCTGGGTGGTGCGCTCGGAGCACATCACCGCGTCCACGCGGGACGAGAAGGACCCCTTCTTCACGCCCAGCGCCGACAAGGTCTACCGGCACCCCACCTTCTACGACATCCCCGAAGACGTCCCCCACATCTAGGAGCAGGGCATGAGTGACGAGCACGTCTACCTGTCCCTGGCCGAGGGGCACGAGGACGGCGACTCCCGCTGGGCCTTCGGCACCGGCTTCGAGGACCCGCTGCACGGCGTCGACACCGCCCTGCCCGCGGGCGTGGACGCCGCGGAGCTGGCCGCCCATTGCCTGGCGCTCGGCGACGACGCCCTGGTCGGCGCCCAGCGTCTGGCCGAGTGGTGCACCCGCGCGCCGGAGCTGGAGGAGGAGGTGGCCCTCGCCAACATCGGTCTCGACCTGCTGGGCCAGGCCCGCCTGCTCTACTCCCGCGCCGGCCAGGTGGACGGCACCGGCCGTGACGAGGACGCCTACGCCTACTTCCGGGACGCCGCCGACTTCCGCAACGTCCGCCTCGCCGAACTGCCCTGCGGGGACTTCGCGTTCTCCATGGCCCGGCTGCTCGTCACCGCCAGCTGGCGGCTCGCCGTCTTCCAGCGGCTCGCCCGCACCGCGCAGGACCCGGTGCTCGCCGCCATCGCCGCCAAGGGCGTCAACGAGCTGACCTACCACCGGCAGTACGCCGCCGAGTGGACGGTCCGGCTCGGCGACGGCACCGAGGAGTCGCACCGCCGCATGCGGGCCGGACTGGAGCAGGTCGCCCCCTACCTGGAGGAGCTGTTCACGGCCGGCGCCACGAGCGGCGTCGACCCGGACGAGGTGCGGGGCGAGGTGACCGCCGCGCTGCGCCAGGTCACCGAGGCGGCGGGGCTGCCCCCGGTCGAGGCCGAGCCCCTGCCCGGCCACGGCCGCGACGGCGACCACACCGACCACCTCGCCCCCCTGCTGGCCGAGTTGCAGGGCATCGCCCGCGCACACCCCGGAGCGGTCTGGTGAACGCCGTCACCGCCCTCACCGACGCCCACCGGGCGGCCCGCGTCGCCGCAGAGGTGCCCGACCCCGAGCTGCCCATGCTGACCCTGGCCGACCTCGGCGTCCTGCGCGACGTCGAGGTCGCGCCGGACGGCACGGTCGTCGCCGCCCTCACCCCCACCTACTCGGGCTGCCCCGCCATGGCCGAGATGCGCGCCGACGTGGCCGCCCGGCTGCGCGCCGCCGGCTTCCCCCGGGTCGAGATCCGCACCGTCCTGGACCCGCCGTGGACAACCGACTGGATCACCCCCGAGGGCCGCCGCAAGCTCGCCGAGCACGGTATCGCACCCCCCGGCCCCGCGCCCCGGCGCGGCACCGGGCCGGTGCCGCTGGTGCTCACCGCCACCCGGCGCGCCGTCGCCTGCCCCCGCTGCGGATCGGCGGACACCGAGGAGACGTCGCGCTTCGCCGCCACCTCCTGCAAGGCCCTGTGGCGCTGCCGTGCCTGCCTGGAGCCGTTCGAGTACGTCAAGGAGATCTGATGGCCCCGACCACCCCCGCCCCGCAGGCGCCGGCTCCGCGGGTCCGCCGCCGCCCGGCCTTCCACGCCCTGCGGGTCGCCGCGGTCGAGCCGCTCTGCGAGGACGCCGCCGCCGTCAGCTTCGACATACCGCGGGAGCTGGCCGAGGAGTTCGCCTTCGCGCCCGGGCAGTCCCTCACGCTGCGCCGCGAGGTCGACGGCCGCGACGAGCGACGCTCGTACTCCATCTGCTCTCCCGCCGGCGCCGTCCCCCGCATCGGGGTGCGCGTGGTGCCCGGCGGTCTGTTCTCGTCCTGGCTGGTCAACGAGGTGCGCCCGGGTGACACCGTCGAGGTCATGGGGCCCACCGGCGCCTTCACCCCCGACCTCACCGCGCCCGGGTACCATGTGCTCATCGCCGCGGGCTCCGGCATCACCCCGATGCTCTCCATCGCCGAGTCGGTGCTCGCCGCCGGCCTCGGCTCCCGGGTCACGCTCTTCTACGGTAACCGCCGCACCGACACGGTGATGTTCGCCGACGAACTCGCCGAGCTGAAGGACCTGTACCCCGCCCGGTTCCAGCTCGCGCACGTGCTCTCACGGGAGCCGCGCGAGGCCGACGTGCTCTCCGGCCGACTCGACGCCGGACGGCTCGCCGCCCTCGTCGAGGGCCTCGTCGACGTCCCGAACGCCGATCACTGGTGGCTGTGCGGCCCGCACGGCATGGTCGTCGACGCCCAGCGGGTCCTCGCCGGGCTCGGTGTGCCCGGCGACCGGGTGCACCAGGAACTGTTCTACGCGGACGACGAGCCCGTGACCCCGGTGCACCACGAGGACGCCGTGGCCGAGGGCCCGGTCAGCCAGGTCACCATCGTCCTCGACGGCCGTACCACCACGGCCGCGCTGCCACGTGACCGCAGCGTCCTCGACGGTGCCCAGCGCACCCGCCCCGATCTGCCCTTCGCCTGCAAGGGCGGCGTCTGCGGCACCTGCCGGGCGCTCGTCACCGACGGCAAGGCCGAGATGCGCCGCAACTTCGCCCTGGAGGCGTCCGAGGTCGACGCGGGCTACGTGCTGACCTGCCAGAGCTACCCGGAGTCCGACAACCTGACCGTCGACTTCGACAGCTGACGCCTCGTCGGCGCCCCCGCCCCCGGGAACCGGTTGGTAGGGCCCACCCCGGGGGTGGGAGGTGGCGACGTGCTGAACGGGTCGGCGAGATCCCCGACGCCGGGCCGTTCGTGCACCCCGCACTGTTCTACCAGAACAGTGCGGGGTGCACGGCCGCCATGGTGCCGTTCCTGCTGGACGGTTGCCGCCGGTGAACCGGTCGCGGTCGCAGTGCCCCCGCCCCGGCTCTTCCGGTTGTGTGCCGCCCTGGGCCCGACCGGCCCTACGGCAGGGGCCTGCTGATGGTCAACCGCATCGCCGACCCGGTGCGCCTGCGCGCCACCGCCGAAGGCACCACCATCCGTTTCTGCCCGCGCTTCTGACCGCCGCCGAGCGCCGCATGCCGGTGGGACCGGCGGGCGCTGCGCGCTCCGCCGGTCCCACGGCCGCAAACGGTGTGCGGACGGGCCCGCGTCAGTGGTCGAGAGTGTCCTTGCCCTTCTCGACGACCTGCTTGGCGTCACCCTTGGCCTGGTCGGCCTTGCCCTTCAGCCGCAAGCTCTCATCACCGGTCAGCTTGCCCGTGGCCTCTTCGACTTTGCCCTTCATCTTCTGGCCGGTGTTCTTGGCCTTCTTCTCGGCACCCATGGGGTTCTCCTTCCAGGGGGCGATCGGCGTTCCCCTCCGCCTGCCCGGAAGATCCCTGATGAAACCATTTGCCGGGATTTTGCGCATGGCGGCCCAGCAGGGCACCGCCGAACACCACGAAGCCCACCCCGATCAGCCAGCACTGCACGATCAGCACCGTGCCGACCGCCCCGTACGAGACGGCGTTGGTCACGATCAGCGGAGAGAACACGAACGACGAGAAGACCCGCAGCCCGATGAGGCCGGCCATCGTCGCGATCGCCCCGGGCGCCAGCGCCGCCCACGGCACCTGCCCGGCCAGCAGGAAGTGCTGCCCCCACCAGAAGAAGACGAAGCCCAGGACGACGGCCGTACCGCCGCGGAGCACCGTGTCCGGCCACCCGCCGCCCAGCACGGCCCCGCTCTGCGCCTCCGCGAACAGGTACGCCGTCAGCGCCGCCAGCCACACCGCCCGCCGCCACACGTGGTGCCACGGAGTGGGCGGCACCTGCCAGATCCGTGTGTAGCCGACCTCGACGCACGCCGCGAAGGAGAGCCCGAACAGCGCCAGCGCCAGCAGGCTCAGCCCGCTCGTGCTGCTGATCACCTTGCGCGGCGCCGCGAACAGCTCCTTGACGGCCGCCGCGGGTTCCGCCGACAGCCCCATGCCGTCCACGACCCACTGCGCGAAGCCGTAGCCGTGGAAGGGCACCGCCGCGGCGACCACGATCAGCAGCGGGACCAGCGTCACCAGACCGAGCGCGGCGAACCCCATGGAGCGCTGCAGCAGCTCCAGTTCGCCGCCCTGGTGCCACATGCGGCCCGCCCGTGAGTCCCGCCACGACCGGTACGGATGACGGATCCACCGGGCCGCCCCACCTGCCATCGCGGGGGCCTCAGCGCGCGGTGGCGCCGGCCGCCGCGCGGCGTGCCGTACCCACCCTGGTCCCCAGGGGTGCTGAGCGCATCGCTAGACCTCCTTGCTCAGGCCTCCTGAGGTGCACTTTCCCCATACGATCCGGACGAACCGATCGGCGGGGGAAGCCCGGGCGCGGCGCGCAGCGAGCTGCGCCCGGCGTGCCACGCGCCCAGCAGGTGCTCCTCCAGGCGCCGCTCCAGCAGCGCGGTGGCGCGGATGCCCAGGAGGACGTCGGAGGTGAGGCCCGGTTCACGCGCCAGCAGGTCACCGATGACGTCGTGGCGCATCACCTGCTCGTGGACCGCGTCGGCCTCGATGTGCTCGTCGTAGAAGTGCCGGCATGCGGCACCGCCGCCGAGCCGGTCGATGGCCTCCACCGTCCGGCGGGCCGACGGCGCGGTGGTGATCTCGGCCGCGGCGAAGTGCCCCACGAGTGCCCCGCGCAGCGCCCGGTGCAGGCCCAGCCAGGACATCAGGTTCACGGTGGCGAGCGTGACGGCCGGTACGGCGTCCACGTAGCGCCCGTAGGAGGCGTCCAGCCCGGCGTCCCGGAGCAGGTCGGCGTACAGCCGCGCGTGGACGCGCTCTCCGCGCCCGCTCCCGAACTCGTCGTACTCGACCGCCACGAGGGCGGCCTTCGCCTGACCGGTGAGCCTCGGGATGACCCACGCTTGGGGATCGGCTTCCTTCAGCTGGTAGACCGACCGGTGCACGAAGTACTCCCGCAGTTGCTCCCAGGTGGCCTCGTCGCGCAGGAAATGCGACACGCCGCGGGCGTCGCGGGGCTCGCGCAGCAACTCCTCCAGCTCCCGGTCGAGGGCCGTCCGGGCCGCGGCGCCGTTCGGCACGGCCGGCAGACCGGCGCGGATCGCCGCCCCGAAAGCGCCCTCCAGGGCTCCCCGCAGACCGAGCAGTCCCGGATCCCACTCCCAGTCCGGGTGCACCCCGGCGAACCCCCGGTAGTGGAGCTCGTAGCAGACGTAAAGGGCGAGTTGCAGGTCCTCGCCGTACGGATCGGCGGCCTCGACCGCCCCGGCGGACGGCGACAGGGCGGTTCCCGGCGCGCCCTGGGTGAGGGCGTCGAGCACGGCCCGGGACAGCGGGCCCCGTGCCGCGGGTGGCGCGGGCTCAGTGGTCAGGGGATCGGTCGAGAGGTCGGAGACCGCGTCCATGGGGTCCTCCGTCGGTCGGTGCGGGGACATCCTCGGCGTACGGGCGTCCGTCGTTGCCCCTGCCCGGTGACGCCCCTGGCATGCGCCCGCCGGTGCCCGGTCGTCCACGTCGCCCCTGCACCCCGCCCACCCCGCCGGCGCCGCGCCGGCGGGGTGGGCGGGGTGCAGGGGTCATCCGCCGGGCGCGACACGACCGCGCCAGGCGCCCGTCTCGCTGCCCCGCTCCTCGATGAAGTGCTTGAACCGCCGCAGGTCGCCCCGCGCCCGCCGGTCCACGACGCCGAGCGCCTCGGCCGCCTTCTCCGCGAGGCCGGAGGTCTGCAGCTCCATGGCGAGGTTGACCCGGGTGTGCGAGGCGTCCAGCTCCTGGAACGTCACGACGCCGCGCTGCCGGATGTCCCCGGTGACGGTGCGCCACGCGACCCGCTCGTCCGGCAGCTGGTCGATGATCTCCGTGTCGAATTCCCGGCGGGAGCCTGCGACATTCGTCACCCAGTGGTTGTGCCGGTCGTCGACCTGGGTCACCTGTTCCACGCCCTCCATGAAGTTCGGGAATTCCTCGAATTGCGTCCACTGGTTGTAAGCGGTGTGCAGCGGGACATCGACGTCGACGGATTCACTGATCGTGCCCATGGAAATTCTCCTCTCGAGGAATCGTCGCTGGGTCGGCTTCCCGGTCCGGATGTGCCTAATCGTCCCGATCCGGGGGCTGACCGCGAACAGGCGAGGCGTGGCGCGGGACCTGAGCTGCCCGATGTCTGGTGCGGCGCCCCCGGGTGGCCGAGGGGAATGTGGCTCTTGTGCCCGCCGGGTGTGTACCGGCCCCAGGACGACACCTCCCTGCTCGGCGAGGCCCTCCCCAGCGAGACGCTCGCCGACGGCGCGGACGTGCTGGACCTCGGCACCGGATCCGGCGCCCTCGCTCTCGCCGCCGCATCCCGGGGCGCGGTCCGCGTGACCGCGGTGGACGCCTCCGCCCGGGCCGTGTGTGCCGCCCGGCTCAACGCGCGCCTGAACGGCCGGCGCGTACGGGTGCTGCGCGGCGACCTCACGGCACCGGTCGCGGGGCGCCGTTTCGACCTGATCCTCGCCAATCCCCCGTACGTGCCGTCCCCGCGGGCCAACCACGCCCGACGTGGCCTGTCCCTGGCCCGCAACGCGGGGCCCGACGGGCGGGCGCTGCTCGACCGGATCTGCGCCGAGACCCCGCCCCTGCCGCGCCCCGGCGGTGTCCTGCTGCTCGTCCAGTCCGGGCTCTGCGGCGTGGAGAGCACGCTGCGGCAGCTCGGCGGTGCCGGGCTCCGGCCCGTCGCCACCGGGCACCGGCGGATCCCCTTCGGGCCGCTGCTGCGGCGCCGCGCGGCATGGCTGGCGGCACGGGGGCTGATCGAACCCGGCGAGGAGCAGGAAGAGCTGGTGGTGATCCGTGCCGAACGCCTGCCATGACCCGGCGCCCACCCGTGTGACCTGACCGCCGATGCTCCGATCCTCACCGGGGGCCCCGTCGGGATCGTCCTCGACGACGGCCGCAGCGTCCGCGCGGACGACCGCCTGCCGGCGACCCGGCCTGGAAGTTCCCCGACGGGGTGATTGTGCGATGCTCGCAGAGTGAGCCACGACGGTGTCGCTTCCGCGCCCGGCGGCCGGCCGCACGAGCGGTCCGCGGCCGACCAACTGGCTCGCACGGTCGCCCGGCTGCGCGCGGAACTCGACGAGGAGCGGCTTGCCGCACCCGCCCGGGCCGCGGCAGAACGGGCCAGGGGCGTGCTCATGGGTCGCCTCGGGCTCGGTCCCGGCGCCGCCCAGGAGGAGCTGGAGCGGCGTGCGAGCGGGGCCGGCCGCACCATGCTGGAAGAGGCATGGGCGCTGCTCGGCGACATCCACACGTCCCGCGTCCCGCGCACTCCGCCGCAGCAGCCGGAGCCGGCCTGCGGGGCCGGTCTCCCGTCGCCCGCGCCCGACGGCGATCCCGGCTCCCCTTTCGTCTCCTCGCGGTACACCTCCCGGCACCACCGCCTCCCGCCGCGCCCGCAGGGGATCAGTGGCGTCCTCACCGCCGCCGGGACTTCGGAGGAACTCACCCGGCTGCTCGTCGAGCAACTCAGGGGGACCGCGAACGTCGACGCCGTCCTGCTCTACACCAGCGCGCCAGCCGGCGGACTCGACCTGGCCGCCCACGCAGGCATCGACGCGGGTACCGCCTGCGCCTGGGGACACGTGCCGCCGCTGCCCGAACTGGCACCGGTGGAGGCCGTCCGCCTGGGCCGGCCGGTGTGGCTCTGCGGCCTCGGCAAGGACGGCGCCGGCCGCGCCCTCGTCGGCGACCGCCCCGGCACGTGGGCCTCCCGGGCGTGGGTGCCGCTGCGCCGCGGCGAGGACGTCGTGGGCGTGGCCGGATTCCTCCGCGAACGCCCCGACGATTTCGGCAGCGCCGACCGCGCCCTGCTGACGGCCGCCGCGCGGGCCTGCGCCACCTGCCTGTCGCCCGCCCCCGCCGCCACGTGGCCGGCCACCGTCCAGGCCGTCCTCGACACGCTGTACGAGGCGGCCGTCCTGCTCGTGCCCGTGCGCGGTGTGGAGGGCGAGGTGACCGACTTCCGCATTGAGGCGGCCGCCCCGGCCTCGGTGGACGTGTCCGGCCGCACGGGCCGGGAACTGGTCGGGCGGCGGGTCCTGGAGTGCTACCCGACCGTGGCCGGCACCCCGCTGTGGCACGGGTACCTCGGCACCCTGGCGACCGGTGAACCGTACGAGAGCGAGCCCTTCGAGTACCACGAGGTGGCGGCCGGCGTCCCGCGGAGCTCGACCTACTCCGTGGCCGTCGCGCGGCTCGGCGACGCGCTGGTCGTCTCCTGGCTGCGCCACGACACGGCCGACCGCGAGGTCGAGCGGCTGCGCCGGCTCCAGCACCTGGGCAACCTCGGCTGGGCCGACTGGGATCTGGTCACCGACACCCTGAGCTGGTCACCGCAGGTGTACACGGTCTTCGACCGGAACCCGGCACTCGGGCCGATGCCACTCGACGAGCTGCCGCAGCACCTCTTCCCCGAGGACGTCCCCGTCGTCGGCGCCTCGGTGCACGCGCTGCTCGAACTGGGCGAACCGGTCGACGTGCCCTTCCGCATCCGCACCGGCCACGGCACCCGCCACCTGCGGATGGTCGCCGAGGCGGTCACCGACGCCGAGGGCACCCCCGTGCTGGTGCACGGGTTCTTCCAGGACCTGACCGCCCTGCGCCACCGCGAGATCGCGCTCGACGAGGCCCATCGGGCGTTCAGCTCCCAGCAGAGGACCCTGAACGCCGAACACACTTTGGCGCGACGGCTGCAGCGTGCTCTGCTGCCCGTTCCCGAGGAACCCGTCCAACTGGGCGGCGTATGCTGCGACGTCTCGTACCTGCCGGCCGAGAGCGCGATCCAGATCGGCGGCGACTGGTTCACCGCCGTGGCCCTCCCCGACGATTCCGTGCTGCTCGCGGTCGGCGATGTCGCAGGCCACGGCATCGAGGCCGTCGCGACGATGGCCGGGCTCCGCTACGGCGCCGAGGCCATGGCCCTGAGCGGCACACCCCCGCACCGCCTGCTGGAACGCCTCAACCAGGTGCTCATGAACACCGGCTCCGCCACCGCCACCATGGTCCTCGCCCAGTACCGCCCCTCCGAGGGCGTCCTCACCTGGGCGCAGGCCGGGCACCTGCCCCCGCTCCACTTGCGCGGCGGGCACGCCGAGTACCTGGAACGCCCCGAGGGCCGCATCCTCGGCGCCGGCCGCGACAGCGCCTACGGCCTGTGCGAGACCCATCTGCCCCCAGGGGACCGGCTCTTCCTCTTCACCGACGGTCTCATCGAACGACGCGACCAGGACCTCGACGCCGGCCTCGCCAACCTCGCCCGCGTCGCCGAGCGCGTCGCCACGGAGGACTGCACCACGATCGCCGCCGTCCTCACCCACGCCCTCGGCCCCGCCAACCCGCGCGACGACACGTGCCTGCTCTGCGTCCGCATCTGCGCCTGACCAGTTCCGTTCGGAGGCGGCCGTGCCCGCCCCCTCGGTCCCGTGCGTCCGCCTGTGGGGATGGCCCGCAGGGCGAGGTCGTGGGCGGTTCGGGTGGGGCTCCGGCCGGTCGGCTGCCGTTCGCACGCGCGCCGCGAGCCCGGTGAACCCGCGCGACGGCACGTGCCTGCTGTGCGCCGACTTCCCGCTTGGTGCCCGCCCGGGTCCGTCGACGCAGCCCACGCCGGTGCGCCACTTGTGCCGGTTCCGGCGAGTGGCTGCCGTGGCCGTGCACTCCTTCGGTCCGGTGAGCCCGCTGGGGTGGCGGACGGGTCGTGGGGCGCGGGCGCGGGATGGGGTCGGTCGGCTGCTTCCTTCCCGCGCGCCCCGAGCGAGGCGAACCCGCGCGACGGCCGCACAGCCGTGCCGGCCGAGCCACCGCCGGACCCGCCTGCCCCGGCCACACTCGGTCACCGGAGGCCGCTGCCAGAGATGCCCGCCCGGCCGTGGCGCGGGCCCGCGGCCCACCGGGCGCCCCGCGCCTCCTCGACGTGTGGCCGGGACGGGGCGGCCGGATACCGCCGACGACCACGGACCCTGTAGGTTCTTGCGCTGTGGAGGAGCTGGACCGGCAGATCGTGGAACTTCTCGTGGCCGACGGGCGCATGAGCTACACCGACCTGGGCAAGGCCACCGGCCTGTCCACGTCCGCGGTGCACCAGCGCGTCCGGCGCCTGGAGCAGCGCGGGGTGATCCGCGGGTACGCGGCGCTCGTGGACCCGGAGTCGGTGGGACTGTCGCTGACGGCGTTCATCTCGGTCAAGCCCTTCGACCCGAGCGCCCCCGACGACATCGCCGACCGGCTCGCCGAGGTCCCCGAGATCGAGGCGTGCCACAGCGTCGCGGGGGAGGAGAACTACATCCTCAAGGTCAGGGTGGCGACCCCGATCGAGCTGGAGCACCTGCTCGCGAAGATCCGCACCCTGGCCGGGGTGTCCACCCGGACCACGGTCGTCCTCTCCACGCCGTACGAGGCGCGCCCACCGCGCGTCTGAGCGCCCCGGCCCGCAGACCCACCGCACCATCCCGTCCCGCCCCCACCGGGGCCCGGGCGGGCCCAACATCACATCGCGAGGCGAAACCCAGTGCCGCACACCACGAACGAGCCGACCACCACCGTGCTGCTGCGCGGCGGCAACGTCTACAGCCCTGCCGACCCCTTCGCGACGGCCATGGTCGTCGACGGCGGCACGGTCGCCTGGGTCGGTTCCGAGGGCGCCGCGGAGTCCTACGCGTCGGGCGTCGACGAGGTGATCGACCTTGCCGGGGCGCTGGTCACCCCCGCCTTCACCGACGCACATGTGCACACCACCGCAACCGGTCTGGCACTGACCGGCCTCGACCTGGCCGACGCCCGCGACCTGGCCGACGCCCTCGCTCGGGTCGCCGGGTTCGCGCAGGCCAACCCCGGCCACCGGGTGCTGCTCGGCCACGGCTGGGACGAGAGCCGCTGGCCCGGACAGCGCCCGCCGACCCGCGCGGAACTCGACGCGGCGACCGGCGGCCGTCCCCTGTACCTGACCCGCGCCGACGTCCACTCGGCGGTCGTCACCAGCGCCCTGCTGGCGCGGGTCCCCGGTGTCGAGGCCATGCCCGGCCACCACCCCGACGGGCCGCTCACCCGCGACGCCCACCACGCGGTCCGGCGCGCCGCGTACGCCGCCGTCACGCCCGAGCAGCGCGCCGCGGCCCAGCGTGCCGCGCTCGCCCACGCCGCTTCGCTCGGCATCGGCGCCGTCCACGAGTGCGCGGGCCCGGAGATCTCCTCCGAGGACGACCTCACCGCGCTGTTGCGGCTCGCCGCGGCCGAGCCTGGGCCGCACGTGTACGGCTACTGGGCCGAGGCCGTGACGGGCGCCAAGGATCTCGAGCGGATCCGGGACCTGGGCGCCGTCGGCGCGGGCGGCGACCTCTTCGTGGACGGCTCCATCGGGTCCCGTACGGCCTGCCTGCACGCCCCTTACACCGACGCCCCCGCCGTCGGCGGCACCGCCTACCTGGACGCGGCGGCGATCGCCGACCACGTGGCCCTGTGCACCGAGGCCGGGGTCCAGGCGGGCTTCCACGCGATCGGCGACGCCGCCGTGGCCGCTGTCGCGCAGGGGGTGCGCGAGGCCGCCCGCCGGGTGGGCCTGGACCGGGTGCGCGCGCTGCGGCACCGCGTGGAGCACGCCGAGATGATGACCGAGGAGACCGTCGCCGCCTTCGCGGAGCTGGGCCTGGTCGCCTCCGTACAGCCCGCGTTCGACGCCGCCTGGGGCGGCGAGGACGGCATGTACGCCCAGCGTCTCGGCGCCGAGCGGGCCCGCACCCTCAACCCGTTCGCCGCGATGACCCGGGCCGGGGTGCCGCTCGCCCTCGGCTCCGACAGCCCGGTCACCCCGCTCGACCCCTGGGGCACGGTGCGCGCCGCCGCGTTCCACCGGACCCTCGAGCACCGCATCTCCGTCCGCGGCGCGTTCAACGCCCACACCCGCGGCGGCTGGCGTGCCGTGGGCCGCGACGAGGCGGGCGTCCTCGTGCCCGGCGCGCCCGCGGACTACGTGCTGTGGCAGGCCGGTGACCTGGTGGTCCAGGCCCCCGACGAGCGGGTCGCCAACTGGTCGACCGACCCGCGCTCCGGCACCCCCGGCCTGCCCGACCTCACCCCTGGGCTGGCGCTGCCGAAGGCACTGCGCACCGTAGTCGGCGGCCGCACGGTCTTCGCCCGGCCGAACGAGTGACGGGTCAACCGCCGATGCCTCCGAACGGTTCTCCGTCGGGATGGCGCGGAACTTTCCCCGGCCTCGCGTTGACCTGCTGATTTGGTCAATCCGCGCAGGTCAAGCGGCTGTTGACAGCCGACGGTCGGGGGCGAGTAGGTTCGGCCGGGTCCACCACAGGACGTCCGACCGGATCTCCGTGCGCCGACGGCCGCAGCTGGGCCACGGGGGCGTCGCGCCGCACGGCGCGCGCCACTGGAGCCAGGTCCAGCGCTCGCGGCACGGAACGCGGTCAGCCTCACCGAGAGGCTCCGCCCGGTCGGCAGGTGTGACCCGGGAGGGGCCCGGACGCCCAGTAGACAACGGCCTTGTCGCCGATCCGCAGCCAGCGGGTCCCAGGTCGGCCCGAAGGGCGTTCCGGGCCCCGAGCAGTCCGCGCGGCAGGAACGCGGCAGGCGGGCCCGGACGATGTCGGTGTTCCGGCCCGGAGGCGCCCGCCGTGCCGTCGTGCCGCCCGCGGCTCTGCGCGCTGGGCCGGCGGCCGGGTTCGCCGCCCGTCTGTGCCTGTGCCTGTGCCTGTGCCGGAGTGGGTGCCGGGCGCGTCCGCGAAGCCGCCGGGCCCGCCGCGGGAGGCTTTGCCCGCCCGGGGTCCCCGGACGGGGCCGCCCAGGGTACGGTCACTCTCACACAGTGACCACCTGCAGGAAGGCCGCGAACCTTGCGACCGCGCTCCGACGCCGCACCGGCCCCCGTCACGCCGCCGGCGACGTCCGTAGAACCGCCGCCGCCCCCCGCCCCGGCACCCGGCCGCACGGCCCGTATGGCGCGTGCCCTGCGGGCGAACGCGCGGCGGTCGGGGCTCGCCGCGCTGTGCGGCCTGGCCCTGGCGGCCGCGTTCCCCCCGTACGGGGTGTGGCCGCTGTCGGTCGCGGCCGTGGCGGGTCTCGCGCTGCTGACCCGGGGACGGACCGCCCGCCAGGGCGCGTGGCTGGGCTTCGCCTTCGGACTGCCGTTCTTCGTGTGGCTCCTGGTGTGGCTACGGGTGATCGGCTGGGACGCGGTCGTGGGCCTGTCCGTCATCGAGGCCGCCTTTGTCGCCGTGCTCGGCGCGGGTCTGGCCGTGACGTCGCGGCTGCGCGCCTGGCCGCTGTGGGGCGCCTGCCTGTGGGTGGCGGAGGAACTCGCCAGGGACCGGCTGCCTTTCGGCGGCTTCCCTTGGGGCCGGCTGGCCTTCGCGAACACCGCCACCCCCTTCACCCCGCTCGCCGCGCTCGGCGGCGCGCCGCTGGTGACCTTCACCGTCGCGCTGTGCGGCTCGCTGTCGGCCGCAGTGGCGGTCGCCGTGTGGCGGCTGCGCAAGGGACCGGTCGTCTTCGGCCCGCGGCGCTTCGTGCCCGCCACGACGGCGGCGGTGCTGGCCGTGGGCACTTTCGCCGCGGGGTACGCGGTGCCGGTGCCCACCGGGGCCGACGACACCGTCCGGGTGGCCATCGTCCAGGGCAACGTCCAGCAACCGGGCATGCACTTCCTGGGCCGGCCCCTGAAGATCCTGGGCAACCACGTCGAGGCGACCCTCAAGCTCGCCGAGGACGTCAAGGCGGGCCGCGCGCCCAAGCCCGATCTGGTGATCTGGCCGGAGAACTCCTCCGACATGGACCCGTTCTCCGAGCCGCAGGCCTACGCCCTGATCACCGAGGCGGTCCGGGCCGTAGGCGTCCCCGTTCTCGTCGGCGCCCTGGTCGACGGCCCGGACGCGGACCACGTCCAGAACGAGGGCATCGTGTGGGACCCGGAGAGCGGCCCCGGCGACCACTACACCAAGCAGCACCCGGTGCCCTTCGGCGAGTACGTGCCCTTCCGCAAGCAGCTCACCAAGGTCGTCAAGCGGCTCGACCAGGTCCCGCGCGACTTCTACCCGGGCCAGGGCAGCGGCGTCCTGCAGATCGGCCCGGCGAAGCTCGGCGACGTCATCTGCTTCGAGGTGGCGTACGACGGGATCGTCCACGACACCGTCACCGCGGGCGCCCGCGCCCTGGTCATCCAGACCAACAACGCCACCTACGGCCGCACCGGCCAGCCCGAGCAGCAGCTCGCGATGTCGCGGCTGCGCGCGGTCGAGCACGGCCGCGCCGTGGTGACGGCCGCGACGAGCGGCATCACCGCCGTCGTCGCCCCCGACGGCCGGATCGAGCAGCAGACCGAGGAGTTCACGCAGGCCGTGCTCAGCGCGCAGCTGCCGCTCCGCGATGATCTGACCGTCGCCGACCGCGTCGGCTCCGCTCCTGAATGGTCCCTCGCTATGGTGGGCCTCCTGTCCTGGGCCGCGGCGATCGTGCTGGGCAGGCGAGGACGTACCGAGACGGAGGAGCAGCAGTGAGCGATGGCGGTGGGGTCACCCGTGGCGCAGCCCAGGGGAGGGCTTTCGGGCCGCTCGGCTCGGTTCTCGTGATCATCCCGACGTACAACGAGGCCGACAACGTCAAGCCGATCGTCGCCCGCGTCCGCGCGGCCGTGCCCGAGGCGCACGTGCTCGTCTCCGACGACAACAGCCCCGACGGCACCGGCAAGCTCGCCGACGAGCTGGCCGCCGCCGACGACCACGTCCACGTGCTGCACCGCAAGGGAAAGGAAGGGCTGGGCGCCGCCTACCTGGCGGGCTTCCGCTGGGGCATCGAGCGGGACTACGGCGTGCTCGTGGAGATGGACGCCGACGGCTCGCACCAGCCCGAGGAGCTGCCGCGTCTGCTGACCGCGCTCAAGGGCGCCGACGTGGTGCTCGGCTCCCGCTGGATCCCCGGCGGCCGGGTGGTCAACTGGCCGAAGTCCCGCGAGTTCCTGTCCCGCGGCGGCAGCACCTACTCTCGGCTGCTGCTCGACGTGCCGCTGCGCGACGTCACCGGGGGCTACCGGGCGTTCCGCAAGGAGACGCTGCTGGGCCTGGGCATGGACGAGGTGGCCTCCCAGGGTTACTGCTTCCAGGTCGACCTCGCCTGGCGCGCGGTGAAGTCCGGCTTCCACGTCGTCGAGGTCCCCATCACCTTCGTGGAACGAGAGCGCGGCGACAGCAAGATGAGCCGGGAGATCGTCGCGGAGGCGTTGTGGCGGGTCACCGCCTGGGGCCTCGCCTCCCGGGTGAAGCGGCTGACGTCGGGACGGCGCCGCGGCTGACCGGCCCTCCGGACTCCGGCGGGGAGCAGGCACAATAGTGCGTATGACGATCAGCTCCCCGCCGCCGGCCGGTCCGCGGCAACCGGGCGGCGACGCGCGTCCGCGGCGGCGTTCGCGGGCCGGAACCTGGATACCTCTGGGCGTGGCCGCCTACGCGCTCCTGGAGATCTGGCTGCTCATGCTGGTGGCCGGGACCGCCGGCGGACTGACCGTCCTCCTCCTGCTCGTGGCGGGCTTCGTGTGTGGCGCGCTGACCGTACGGCACGCCGGGCGCAGTGCCTGGCGGGCGCTGAACGAGGCTATGCGCCCCGGGGGGCCGGAGCGGGACGGTGCGGAGCGGAACTCCTCCGGCGCCGGGAACGGCGGGAGTGGCGCGGCGCCGATCATGGTCGGCGGCCTGCTGCTGATGGTGCCCGGCCTGATCTCGGACGTGGCGGGGCTGCTCCTCCTCTTCCCGCCGACCCGCTCCCTGCTGACGAGGGCGGGCGCACGGGCCCTGGACCGCCGGGCCTCCGCGGCACGCGAGCGGGGTGCGGGTACGGGCTCGCTGGGTGATCTCCTCGCCCAGGCGCGCGCTGCCGAGGAGCAGATGCGCATCCACCGTCCCGACGGCAAGGTCATCCAGGGCGAGGTCGTCGACCGCGCCCCGGAGCGGGACGACGAAAACCCCGGGCCGCGGCACTGAAGCCACGCTCGCCCGGGGCGCACGTCTGCCGGGCCCGCCCCTCACGGGCCCATTTTCTTCTGTCAGGCGGTCTTGCGGTTGTCGCGCGGATGCACCGCGATGTTCATGGCGCCGGAGCGCAGGACGGCCAGCCGTTCGGCCAGCACCTCCTCCAGCTCCTCGAGCGTGCGCCGCTCCATGAGCATGTCCCAGTGCGTACGCGCGGGCTTGGTCGTCTTCTCCTCCGGGCCCTCTCCGTCGACCAGGAGTGCGATCTGGCCGCATGCGCGGCACTCCCACTCCGGCGGAATCTCGGCCTCCACCGAGAACGGCATCTCGAATCGATGTCCGTTCCGGCATGCGTACTCAACGGTCTGGCGCGGTGCCAGATCGATGCCGCGGTCGGTCTCGTAGCTTGTCGCCCCGAGTCGCGTGCCGCGGAGAGCTCGCTCACTCATGAATCGTGCCTCCCGGGCTGTGTCGCCCACAGGACAGGTGTCGCTGTCGTCGTCATCCGGTCAACGTCCGGTCGGCGGTGAAGATTCCCGTTCTCGGGAGGTGCGTCGCCCGTCGTGCCGCCCCTTTTTGTACCCATCGACGCCCGTTTTGTCACATCTAACGAGAGATGTCACCCTGCGTTCTGGTATCTTTAGCGCGCAGTAACGGCCCGTCCGACGGCCAACGGCGTACACTACCGCGCCGCACCCATCCGCACTAAATCGTCTCGGGGACCGGATTGCCCGCGGCCGCCACCGCCCGCCGCATCGGTACCCTCGCCAGCAGCACGAAACCGACGACGAAGAACGCCACCAGGGACACGATCGCGTCCCGGTAGCTCCCGGTCAGCTGGTACGTCAGGCCGAACAGCAGCGGTCCCAGCCAGCTGGTGCCCCGGTCGCTGACCTCGTACACCGAGTAGTACTCGGCCTCCTTGCCGCGCGGGATGAGGTGCGAGAAGAGTGAGCGCGACAGCGCCTGGCTGCCGCCCAGGACCATCCCGATGGCCGCCGCCAGACAGTAGAACGCCACCGGCTCGCCGGCCGGCAGGAAGAAGCCGGCCCCGATCGTCAGCGTCCACGCCACCAGCGAGCCCAGCACCGTGCGGCGGGCCCCGTACCGTGCCGCGAGCCGGCCCAGCAGGAGGGCCCCGAAGACGGCCAGCACCTGCACCAGGAGGATCGCGCCGATCAGGGCCGTCTCGTCCAGCTCCAGCTCCTCGGAGCCGTAGAGCGAGGCCTGCGAGATCACCGTCTGGATGCCGTCGTTGTATATGAGGTACGCCAGCAGGAAGGCCAGGGTGAGCGGGTGGCGGCGCATGTCCCGCAAGGTGTCGGCGAGTTGACGCCAGCCCTGGCGCAGCGACCCCCCGGGCTTGGCGGGCCGGCCGGCGGACGGCCCGCCCGGCGCGGCGTCGCGCAGCCGCATCAGCGGGACGAGCGTGAAGGCCGCCCACCACAAGCCGGCCGAGGCCAGGCAGATCCGCACCGCCATGCCCTTGGAGACGCCGACCGCGTCATGCCCGAGGAACAGCGCCAGGTTGGCGACGAGCATCAACGCGCCGGCCGCGTAGCCGAACGCCCAGCCGCGCGAGGAGACCGCGTCCCGCTCGTGCGGTTCGGCGATCTCCGGCAGGAAGGCGTTGTAGAGGACCATGGCCGCCGCGAACGCCACGTTGGCGGCGATCAGCAGCGCGCCGCCGAGGAGGTAGCGGTCCCCGTTGACGAAGAACATCGCCGTCGTCGCCGCGGCACCGATGTACGCGAACGCCCCGAGCAGCGCCTTCTTGCGGCCCGTCCGGTCGGCGACGGCCCCGGCGAGCGGCATCACCAGCACCGACAGCAGCACGGAGGCGGAGACCACGTACGCGAAGTACGCGCCGGCGCGGACCGGTATCCCCAGCGGGTGGACATAGCCGTCCGGGCCCGCGGCGGCCTCCGCGATGTCGGTGAGGTACGGCCCCATGAAGACCGTGATCACGCTGGTGGAGAAGACCGAGTTGGCCCAGTCGTAGAAGTACCAGCCGCGCTGTACGCGCCGCCGCTCGCGCGCCGGGGCGGCGGTGCCGTCGTGCACCGCCGTGTCCTGCGCCTCGCCCGTGCTCACCCGTGGTTCCTGCCGATCCGTGTCGTGCGCCGTGCCGATGTGATCGGTCATGATGCCATCCACGGCCGGGGTGGGGGAGGGGGATCATCGGCCGGATTCCACCGTTCATCCGGCGGACGCCTTCCCGTCCGTCCGTCCCGTGCACGGGACTGCCCCCGGGGCGCCGCGTGGGCGGCCCGGGGGCAGGGTCGGTCTGTATCGCGGAGGTCCGCAACGATCAGGCGCGGCCGCCGTTCATGCGCCGGCGACGCAGCATGTAGACGCCGGCACCGGCACCGGCGACCAGGAACGAGGCGCCGAGCAGGGTCTCCGGGGTGTTCATGCCGATGGAACCGCCGAAGCCGGTGTCGGGGCCGCCGCCGTTGCCGCCGCCGCCGTTGCCGCCGCCGCCGTTGCCGCCGCCGCCGTTGCCGCCGCCGCCGTTGCCGCCGCCGTAGCCACCGCCGCCGTGGCCGCCCTTGCAGCCCTTGTTGCCGCGCCCGTAGCCGCCGCCGTTGTCGCCGCCGCGGCCGCCGCCCCACGAGTCGTCCATGTTGCGGCCGTCGTCGGACGCACCGCCGAAGCTCTGGGCGGTCAGGTTGTTGCCGTTGTTCTTGTCGTCGTTGTTGTCGTTGTTGCCCCCGTTGCCCCCGTTGTCGTCGTTGCCGTTGCCGCCGTTGCCGTTGCCGCCGTTGCCGCCGTTGCCGCCGTTGTCGTCGTTGCCATTGCCGTTGCCGCCCTTGCCGCCGTTGCCGCCGTTGTCGCCGCCGCGACCGCCGCCGTCGTTGCCGCCGTTGTCGCCGCCACGACCGCCGCCGCCGTAACCGCCGCCGCCGTAACCACCGTCGTCGTCGCCGCCCCACCACGACTCGCACCGGTCGTCGCCGCCGTAGCCGCCGTGACCGCGCCCGTAGCCGCCGCCGTGGCCGCCGCCGTAACCACCGCCGCCGTAACCGCCGTGGTCCTCGCCGCGGCCTTCACCGTCACCACGGCCGCCGTCGTCGTGACCCTTGCTCGGGTTCGGGCTCGGCGAAGCCCCGCTGCCGGTGACCTCGAACCGGCCGGTGTAGGTCTGACTTGGAGTGCAGGTCACAGTGACGGTGTGAATGCCGGGAGTCGCCCAGTCGGAGACCTTGAACTGGCCTGTTCGCGTGGAGTTGGCGGTCGGGTTGGTGTCGGTGGTCGTCAGCACGAAACTTCCGTCGGCGTCGCTGACGCCGTTGGCAGTCTGGCCGACGGCGCAGGCGTTGCCGTTGGTGGAGACGGTCACCGTCTCGCCGGTCTTGACGGCGAGCGGCGAGATGACGAGCTGGTCACCCGGGAAGGCGGACGCCATGGATGCCGGGTAGATCACGGCGGCGGCCGTCAGGGTCGCCGCCGCGAGAATGCGTGAACCACGCATGGGGGGAACCTCCTTGCGGACGGGGCAGGCGGGATTGGGGATCACCGCGACACGTACTGCGACCGCGTCCTTGAGATCCATGGCACGAGGGCGGAGATCTTCACGCACCTCGGAAACGGCACGGGCCTTCCCCCGGACGGGGCATCAGAATTCCGGCCCGAACAGCATTGTCGCAGGTGGGGAGGCATACCCAAGGCGGCGTCAGAAAAATGTGAAGAGCTCGTCAAACGGGTGACCGGCAGCAGGTGCGACGGCACATCAGACGACGACCAGTCAATCGACGTCCCTGTCAGGACTCTGCGACAAGCGCCCATCCCATTGCGTAGAGGCTTGCCGCAAGGGAATTTGGCGAGCCATTACCTCACGCGGATTCACGGGAACCGCTCATCACGAATGTTCACGCACCCGGCACGGGGTTTGGGCAACCCGGTCTCCCAGGGCCGCGACGCCGGCGCCCGACCCGTTCTTGCCGCGCCCGCCCCAGCCACGGCGGGTGGTCACGTGACAGGGCGCCGCCTGGCCTCCCCGGTCCGCGGTCCGCGGTCCGCGGTCCGCGCCCCGCGCCCCGCGCTTCCACGTACCCCGCGGGCCCGTGGCCGCGGAGGACGCCGTGGCGTGTGCACCGCGAACGCCGCCTGTCACCGCCGGTGTCAGCTGGTGCGGTTGGCGCCAGTTGCCCGACGCCCCGGCCGCAGGGCGGTCTGCGTCCAGGGAACTGCCTGGCACGCACCGGGCGCGCGCGTGGTACACGCTGCCTGTGGTGACGGCCAGCGCGCGCAGGCCGCCGCAGCCCGGCGCGCAAGGCTGGTGAGGGTCCATCAGGAAGTGGTCGGCATCATCGGCGCCCGTCCTGGCGACGCGGCACCGGATTGCCCCCGCTGCCGCAGTGCCGCCACTCGATCGGGTGGGGAGCACATTGCCCGGTTGGCGCTGATCCATCCGCGTTTGACGCATACTTCGGTTTAACATCATTTATGACGGACTGTCACTCATGACCTGCCGGTCGGAGCTGAAGGACTGCGATGCTGCGAAACTCCGGGGATCACACAACCCCCGTGCCCTGGTACGGACAGCCCGACGCCTGGTACGGGCAGCCCGACCCCTGGTTCGGCCAGCCGTTCGTGCCCGGGCACACGGGGGACGCGGCACGCGAGCCCGGCCGGCCGGGCCGCACGCCGCGGCCCCCGGCCCGGGACCGGCCCGTTCCCCCGGCCGCCACCCCGCAGGCGGGGGAGCCGCTCACGGAGAAGCCGAAGGAGAAGCCGAAGGGGAAGGGCAAACCCGCCGCGAAGGCGCAGCCTCCGGCGAAGGGCCCCGCGAGGAACCCGGCACCGCCTGCCGCGAAGCCGCCCGCGTCTGCTCCGGCGAAGGCGCCGGCCCGGCCCGCCGTCAAGGGCTCCCGTCCGGTAGCCGGTCCCGCACCGGCCCGGGGCGGGACCGCGGAGCCGACTCGGCGTCAGCCCCCGCGTGGTCCCGGTCGTCCGGCCGCCGCCGGTACCACCAGGCATCCCCGGCAGTTGAAGCTCACACGGCGCGGCCGCGGCGCGGTCGGGGTGCTCGTGTGCTCGGTCCTCGTGGCCGGGGTGGTGCTGACCTTCCAGGGCTTCGCCGGGATGGACGGTCCGCCCCAGCCGTCCGCCGCCTCCGCGGCGCTCTCCGACGCGGCGGCGATCAAGGCGCCCCCGCCGCTGCCGCCGGCCCAGCCGACGCGCATCCGCATCCCCTCCGTGAGCATCGACGCGCCGATCATGAACGTGGGCCTGGACAGCCGCGGAGTGATCGCGGCGCCGCCGCTCGAGAAGGCGGGAGAGGCCGCGTGGTTCAAGGACTCGGTCAGTCCGGGGGCCCGGGGCTCCTCCGTGATCGTGGGGCACGTCGACAACGAGAGCGGACCCGCGGTCTTCTACAGCCTCGGGGCGCTGAAGAAGGGCTCGACCATCGACGTGGTCCGGGACGACGGCACCACCGCGATCTTCACCATCTACGGCATCGAGGTGTTCACCAAGGCCGAGTTCCCCGCCAAGCGTGTCTACGGGGACACCAAGGACCCCGAACTGCGGGTGATCACCTGCGGCGGCACCTACAGCAAGGACTCGGGGTACTCGGGCAACGTCGTGGTCTTCGCCCGTATGTCCAAGACGAAGGCGGCCAAGGTGTGACGGCCGCCGGCGGGGCGGGCGGCGGGGACCGGCCGTCAGGTGGTCCAGGCCCCGCGTTCGGTGTACACCGTGCGCAGGGCCTCCAGCCGGTCGGTCATGATCCCGTCCACGCCGAGGTCCAGCAGGGCGTGCATCCGGGCCTCGTCGTTGATCGTCCACACGTGAACCTGCAGCCCCAGCCGGTGCGCCGTCGCGAGGAACGCGGCGTCGACGACCCGGATGCCGTACGCCCGCTCGGGCACCTGTACGCAGACCGCGCCGCGCCGCCGCGCCGCGGCCAGGAGCAGCCGCTCGGCGGCGCGGCCGCCCCGCGAGAGCAGCCGCAGGTCCGCCACGCCCCGGGTGCCCAGGGAACTGGCCATCCTGGCTCCGCCGAGCGCGCGGGCCCGGACCAGCCGGGCCTCGGAGAACGAGCCCACGCACACCCGGTCCCAGGCTCCGGCGCGGCGCACCGCCTCCACCAGCGGCTCGACCGTGGCGTCCGATTTGGTGTCCACGTTCCAGCGGGCGTCCGGGAACTCCTCCAACAGTTCCTCGAACAGCGGCACCGGCTCGCGACCCGCCACGCGGGCCCGGCCCACCTCGCTCCACGGCAGGTCCGCGATTCGCCCACGGGCGTCCGTGACCCGGTCCAGGGACGCGTCGTGGAAGGCGACCAGCACGCCGTCCGAGGTCAGGTGGACGTCGGTCTCCAGGTAGCGGTAGCCGAGGCCGACGGCCCGCCGGAAGGCCCAGGCGGTGTTCTCCAGGCCGTCCGCCGTGCCGCCGCGGTGCGCGAAGGCGATGGGAACCGGGCTGTCCAGGTACGGATGGAGTATGTCGCTCACTCCCGCAGTATGGCGCGCCCCTCCGCGGTGTCCGTCACCGGTTGCCCGCCGCGGGCGACGACCACGCAGTCGTCCTCCGTCCGGGACTTCGGCAGCTCGAACAGCTGCAGGAAGAACTGGGCCAGCGGCCCGATCGACACCGCGTAGACGACCGTGCCGACACCGACGCTGCCGCCGAGCACGAAGCCGACCGCCAGCACGGTGACCTCGATCGCGGTGCGCACCAGGCGGATGGACCGGACCGTGCGCCGGTGCAGGCCCGTCATCAGGCCGTCGCGGGGGCCCGGGCCGTAGCCGGCGGTGATGTAGAGGCCCGTCGCCACGCCGCCCAGCACCACGCCCGCCACCAGCAGCGGGATCCGCACGCCGAGACCGTGCGGCTGGGGCAGCAGGGCCAGCGTCGCGTCCATCGACAGGCCGACGACGAAGACGTTGGAGACGGTGCCGAGGCCCGGCCGCTGGCGCAGCGGCCACCACAGCAGCAGTACGAGCGCGCCCACCGCCACCGAGACCAGGCCGATGCTGACTCCGGTGTGCCGCGAGATGCCCTGGTGGAGGACGTCCCACGGGTCGAGGCCCAGCGCGGCGCGCACCTGCAGGGCCGCGCTCGCCCCGTAGAGGGCCAGTCCGGCGTACAGGTGCAACAGACGGCGTACGGTTCTGGATTGGCCCTCCATGGGACCCCCCTCTGGCCATGCGAGTCGATGCGCGACACTATGTGGCATGGTCCTGGGAGAATTCCATGGCCAATATGCGGAAGGTGGACCGGGAACCATGTCGCAGTGGACCGCAACGGTAGGGGTCACTCATCTCGCGCGCCTGCTGGAGCCCCGCCCGGCGCGGCGCGCCACCGGCCGCCGCGTCCCCGCCTACCGGGGGCTCGCCGACGGCATCCGGGTCGCGGTCCTCGAGGGACGCGTGCCCGTGGCCGCGCGGCTCCCCGCGGAACGCGAGCTGGCGCTCGCCCTCGCCGTCAGCCGCACCACCGTCGCCGCGGCGTACGAGGCGCTGCGCGCCGAGGGCTTCGCCCGGTCCCGGCGCGGCGCCGGCACGTGGACCGCCGTCCCGGACGGCCACGCCCTTCCGACCCGTGGTCTGGAGCCGCTGCCCCCGGACGCCGCGGGAACCGTCATCGACCTCGGCTGCGCGGCACTGCCCGCGCCCGAGCCGTGGCTGAGCCGCGCGGTGGAGGGCGCCCTGGCCGACCTGCCCTCCTACTCGGCCACCCATGGCGACTTCCCCGCCGGGCTGCCGGTGCTGCGCGAGGTCATCGCGGCCCGCTACACCGAGCGCGGCATCCCCACCCTTCCCGAGCAGATCATGGTGACCACCGGCGCCATGGGCGCCATCGCGGCCGCCGTGCGCCGCCTGGGCACCCCCGGCGAGCGCGTCGCCGTCGAGTCGCCGAGCTACGCCAACGTCCTGGAACTTCTGCGGGAGAACGGCGCCCGGCTCGTTCCCGTCGCCATGCGCGAGGGCCTGGGCGGCTGGGACCTGGACGCCTGGAAGCGGGTCCTGCGGGACGCGGCGCCGCGCATGGCCTACGTCATGCCCGACTTCCACAACCCCACCGGCACCCTCGTCCCCGACGACCAGCGCCGTGCCCTCGTCGAGGCCGCCCGCGCCGCCGGGACCGTCCTCGTCGCCGACGAGACCATGGCCGAGCTGCCCCTGGACGGGACGGCGTCCGCGCCGCGCCCGATGGCCGCCTTCGACCGCGGCGGCAGCGTCATCACCGTCGGCTCCGCGAGCAAGGCCATCTGGGCGGGGCTGCGTATCGGCTGGGTCCGCGCCGCGCCCGACGTCGTGCGCCGCCTCGTCAGCGCACGCGCCTACCTCGACCTCGGCTCGCCCGTCGTCGACCAGCTGGCCGTGGCCTGGCTGCTGCGGACCGGGGCGTGGGACGACGCGGTCGCCGCCCGCCGTGAACGGGCCCGCGCCCACCGCGACGACCTCGTGACCGCCCTCCGTGAGCGTCTGCCCGAGTGGGACTTCGCCGTCCCGTCCGGCGGCATGACCATGTGGGTGCGGACCGGCGACGTCTCCGGCTCACGCCTCGCCGTCGCGGGCGAGCGCCTCGGCGTCCGCGTTCCCTCCGGTCCGCGGTTCGGCGTCGACGGCGCCTTCGAGGGCTACATCAGGCTGCCCTTCACCGTCGGGGGGCCCGTCGCGCGCGACGCCGTCGAGCGCCTGGCGGCGGCCGCGCAGACCGTCCGTGACGGCGGCGGCTCCGAGGGCGAGGGCGCGGGGCTCTTCGTGGCCTGAGCCGGGTGCCCGGGGTGCCCCGGTGTGCCGGAGGCCGGGAAAGGGCCCGGGACGGCTCGCCGGGCGAGCCGTCCCGGGCGCGGGGACGCCGTCCGGCTCAGCGGCCGTCGGGGAGCTCCGTGAGGCGGAGACGGAGCTCGACCTCCTGGTCGCCGGAGACAGATCCCTGCTCCTCGAGGCGGAAGGAGTCGCCGAGCACCTTCTTGACCTCGCGTACATGGCGGGGCCCGCCGGAGAGGTCCGCGGTCAGGGCGCCGTCGAGGTGCACGGGGCCCAGTTCGTGGCCGTGGCTGCGGGTGTCGACGGAGGCGGCCCACACGGTCGGGTGGGAAGACCCGGGCCGCGGCTCCACGGCCTCGGTCAACGACTCGCCGGGACGCGTCGGGAAGGCGGCCTCCAGCGCGCCGAGCACGGCTCCGGCGTCCCCCCGTTCGCAGTCGGTGAGGAGGACGTCGACGTGGGAATTGGTGTGGTGACTGCTCATCAGCGGTTCTCCTCTCGCGGGAGGCCCGGCACGGTACGTTCGCCACCGCAAGCCGCGCCCCTCTTCAGCGTAGGACGGTGACCGGGTACCCGCAGCGGTCGCCCGGGTGCCGCCCCGCGGGTCGGACGGGGAGGAGGCCGGCGCGCCGTATGGCCGCACCGGCTCAGGCGGGGTGGGCTCCGCTTCGAGGGCGTCGACCAGGGGGGCCGGCTCCGGCTCCGCGGACGCCTCGGTGGGTTTCGTGCAGGGCGCCGTCGTTCGTGGGGCGGGCCTCGGCGAGCAGGGCGAGTCCCGCCTCGCTGACCTCGGTGTGGATGCCGCCGGCGGTCGGTCACGCAGAGGTACCGGGTGAGCGGGCCGCGGTCCTCCAGGCGCGCCACGAGCCGGGTGGTGGCGCTCTGGCTCAGCACGACGGCGTCGGCGACCCGGGTCATGCGCAGGTGCCCGCCCTTGCCCGCGTGTGGCGGCTGAGCACCTCGAGCAGCGAGAGCTCCCGCACGCTCAGCCCGTGCGCACTCTGCGGCGCCCGCTCGACGTGCGCCTCGATCCTGTCGTGCAGCCGCGACAGGGCGGGCACCACCTCTGGGCCGGTGCGACGGGTGCGGGGTCGGTGACGCTCGTACCACGAGAACAGTGGACCGCGACGGTTTCTCGCGTATGCAATAGGTGGCGCCCGCAACGACCGGTGGCGGCCCCCGCGCGCGAGCGGGGGCCGCCACCGGCTCGGGCGGCGGCTAGAACGTCAACTTCCAGCTGTTGATGTATCCGGTGTCCTGGGACGCCACGTCCTGCACGCGCAGCTTCCACGTGCCGCCCGCGACCTCGCTCGACGCGTTGACCGTGTACGTGGTGATCACGTTGTCCGCGGAGTCGCCGCCGCTGGAGTTCTTCAGCCGGTAGCTGCTCCCGTCCGGGGCGACCAGGTCCACGACGAGGTCGCCGCGCCAGGTGTGCCGGATGTCCACGCCGACCGCGAGGGCCGCGGGCGCGTTGCCACTGACACCGCTGACGGTGATCGAGGACGTCACGGCCGCGCCGTTGTCGGGGATGGCGACGTCCGCGGTGTTCTCGAAGACCGTGCCGGGCGGGGGAGTGGCGGCGGTGCCCAGGGTCCAGATCGCGTGGGCGATCGCGTCGCTGTTGTTGTCGAGGGCGGTGTCGTTGATGTTCGACGTCGTGTCGCAGGAGGAGTGGTAGCAGCGGTCGAAGGCCTGCCCGGCCGTGCCGCCCCACTTCTGCGCCTGGGCCGAGGTCTTGGTGTAGTCGGCGCCGGAGAACAGCCCGCCGACCGGGATGCCCGCGTTCTTGAAGGGCGCGTGGTCGGAGCGGCCGTCGCCCTCGGTCTCGATCTCGGTCGCGATGCCCTTGGCGGTGAAGAAGTCCTTGAAGACCTTCTCCAGCGCGGCGTTGTCGTCGTAGACGAAGTAGCCCGGGTTCGGCGAGCCGATCATGTCGAAGTTCAGGTAGCCGTCGATCCTGGCCCGGTCGGTGGAGGCCAGGCCGTTGACGTACGCCTTGGAGCCGACCATGCCCAGTTCCTCGGCGCCCCACCAGCCGAACCGCAGATGCTTGGTGGGCTGCAGGTTCTCGCGCGCGACGGCCAGGGCGGTCTCCAGGACCGCGGCGGAGCCGGAGCCGTTGTCGTTGATGCCGGGCCCCGCGGTGACCGAGTCGAGGTGCGCCCCCGCCATGATCACGTGGTTGGTGTCGCCGCCGGGCCAGTCGGCGATCAGGTTCCAGCCGGTGGCGCCGCTCGAGGTGAACTGCTGGAGCGCGGTGGTGTAGCCGGCGGCGTCGAGCTCGGCCTTGACGTAGTCGATCGAGGCCCGGTAGCCGGCTCTGCCGTGGGCCCGGTTGCCACCGTTGGCGGTGGCGATCGACTGCAACTGGCTCAGGTGCGCCTTGACGTTCGCCACCGGGATGTCGGGGGCGGCGGCGAGGACGGCGGGCCGCGCGGAAGCGGGTGTCGCGGAGGCGGTGAGCAGGGCCGCCGCGAGCGCGGTGGCGGCCCCGGCCGCGACGATCTTGAATGCGGGCACAGGTCACTCCGGTGTGTGGGGGATGGAGTTGCGCGGGACTGTGCGGGCGGTGCGGAGGCATGTTTGACGTGTGCATGCCTGGGCGCATCCTGTGGGGCGCGGGGCCTTCCGTCAAGAGCGCATACCGGACGCCGCGTTCCGGGAACCGGGCGCGCTAGGGTCGTGACATGGCTGACGACGAAGGCCCCGTGCGGGTCGACGCCTGGATCTGGTCCGTACGGCTCACGAAGACGCGCTCCATGGCCGCCACCGCGTGCCGCGCCGGGCACGTGCGGGTCAACGGCGAGCGCGTCAAGCCCGCGCACGCGGTCCGCCCCGGTGACGAGGTGCGGCTGCGCGGTGCGGGGCGCGAGCGGATCGTCGTCGTCACGCGCCTGGTGCGGAAGCGGGTCGGCGCGCCCGTCGCCGCCGAGTGCTTCGTCGACAACAGTCCTCCGCCCCTCACCCCGGAGGAGGTGCCGGCACCCGTCGTCCGCGACCGCGGCACGGGCCGGCCGACGAAGCGGGACCGGCGGGAGATCGAGCGGCTGCGCGGCACGCGCTGAGGCGGGGCCGGACGGCCGCTCACCCGGCGGCGGTGGCCAGGAGGCGGAGCGCGGTCAGGTGCGCGCGTGCCCCGTCGAGCTGCGGTCGGCCGGCCGTCCCCTTCCGGCCGGCAGCGCCTCGCCGGAACGCTGCTCCTGCGCGGCACCCCCCGGTCACCCGCGAGGGCCGGCGCCTCGGCCAGGCGGAGCCGGCACAACCCCGCTGCCACGGGATGACGCGGGCCGCTCAGCACGGTGAGGGCGGCCTCGAACTCAGCGACCGCCGCGGCGTGATCGCCCAGCAGGACGAGCAGGTCACCGAGGTCCCCGTGGGCGTCGGCGGTGCCCGGCGCGTTGCCCAGCTCCTCGAACAGGCGCAAGGCCGTACGGTGGCAGGCCGGCGTGCCCGTCGTGTCCCCCTCCTCGCGGGTCACCCGGCCCAGTCCGCACAGCCCGTACGCCTCGCCCAGCCGGTTGCCGGCGCGGCGGTGCACGGCCATGGCGTCCTCGGCCGCGGCGAGCCGCGCGGGGCACCCTGCTCCACGGGGTGATGCGGGCCGGGTGTCCGCCCCTGCCGCGCGGACGGGGCAGGGGCTCACGACGTGCGGCCCGCGGCGTCCCCCGTCCGCGCCGTCACTCGTTGTGGAGCACCTGCGCGATCGTCAGGCGGGCCGCGCGTCGGGCGGGCAGGTAGGCGCCGAGGACCGCGATGGCGATGCCCGTCAGGGCGAGGGCGGACAGGGCCGGCGGGTGCCAGACGTCCGTCATGTACGGGGGCAGGGTGAGGTCGACCGCGTCCGCCATGCGCGGGACGACCTGCCGGTAGCCCCAGATGCCCAGGGGGACGCCGAGCGCGGAGCCGAGGGCGCCGAGGGCCGCCATCGAGCTCGTCGTCATCACCGTGACCTGGCGCGGGGTCATGCCGATGGACTTGAGCATGCCCAGGTCGCGGCGCCGGTCGCGGGTGTTGAGGACGACAGTGTTGAAGACGCCGAGGGACGCGACGAGGGCCAGCATGGCGGTGAGCACCGAGGCGGAGCCGACCACGGTCTGGGTGATGGTGTTCGGGCCCGTGATCGCCGGGCTGACGCCCGGGTCGGCGGCCGCGGCGGCGCGGGCGTAGGCGGCCGGGTCGGTGCCGTCGCGGAGCTTGACGTGGTAGGCGATGGGATCCTCCTCGGGGGCGAGCGCCGTGAACGTCGGCCAGTCGGCGACGAGCAGTTGGCCGTTGCTCTCCATGAACGCGCCGACCACGGTCACCTCCTCGCTCCGGTCGCCCTTCCGCAGCCGTACGTCGTCACCGACGCTCAGGCCCGACTGCCGGAGCCAGGCCGTCCCCGCGACGACCTCGCCGGCCCGGCGTATCCAGCGGCCCTCGGTGAGGACGCTGTCCAGCTCGGGCCCGTCGCCGCGGCGGCCCTCGAGCATGGCCTTGCGCGTGGAGCCGGCGACCGTCACCTCCACGTCCCCCCGGGCCGTGATCCCGGCGACGCCCGGCAAAGAGCCCAGAAGGGACTGGAGTTGCGGGTCGTCGTGTTCCGGCTCGACGAGCTCGCCGTGCCGCACGTTGCTCGCGTACACCGTGACCTGGAACGCGTCCCGGCCCGCGTCGCCGAACCGGGTCATCGTCGCGGCCAGGCCGGAAGCGAACGTCACGGTGGTCACGCCCAGGACCACCGCGGCCACCGTGAGAACGCTGCGGCCGGGCCGGGCGAAGGGCAGCCCCAGGCCGAGGCTCACCGAGCGCGGCAGCCGGCTGCCGGCCAGGCGGCGTTGCACGCCCAGCGCGCGCCCGGCCCGCGGCGCGGTGCCCGCGCTGATCGCCCGCGCCGCGGAGAGCCGGCGCGCGCGCAGCGAGGGCGCGAGCGCGGCGAGGACGCAGACGGCCGGCATACCGAGCAGGGCGAGCACGTTCACCCACGGCGCGATGCCGACGCTGTCGTGGAACACGCCCGCGTCGGGCCCGGTGAACGTGAAGCGCAGGAACGGCGCCGCCAGGAGGTTCCCGGCCACGACGCCGGCGGCGCAGCCGACGACCGCGGGCGCGGTCACCATCACCAGGTACACGGCGAGCACCTGTCCCGGTGTGAACCCCAGGGCCTTGAGGATGCCGATGTGCCGGAAGCCGGAGATCACGGCACCGCTCACCACGTTGGCGACGATCAGCACGGAGACCACGATGCCGAGGATGCCGAAGGCCATCAGGTACGGCGCGTACGCCCGCGCCGCCCCTCCGATCCGGTGCTTGAGCGTGAGGTACGACTGGGAACCGGTGAGCGCGCCCTGCGGGAGCCGCGCGGTCACCGCCCCCAGCTGCTCGCGGAGCCCGGTGTCCGACGACGCGTCGGAGAAGCGAAAGAGCATCTGCGTGGTGGCGGGGTGCAGCGCGTCGATCTGGGAGGGCGCCACCCAGGCGTCCGCGGTGCGGCTCAGGTCGAAGGCGAAGCCCACGATGGTGAGCGTGGGCCCGGAGGGGACCGGGATCCGCTTGCCCAGGTCGTCGGCGGTCCAGTCCGACTGCCGGTTGAGGACCACCTCGCCGGGCGCGGTCGCCCAGCGGCCCGCCCACAGGTCGAGCCGGTCCACCGCCCCTTCCGGCTCCGCGCGTCCGACGACCGTGACCTCGCCGAAGACCCCGTACTTCGCGGTGTCCCGCGGCAGGTCGACCGTGGCCTGCGGGTACGGTCCGGCGGCCGCCTCGACACCCGGTTGCCGTGCGGCCTCGGCCAGTTGCGCGTCCGAGACCACCGACCGGTCGAAGGCGGCAACGACATGGGGCCCTTGCTGCTTGCCGAAGGCCTTGTCGAACGGCGAGGAGGCCGCGTCGACCAGGCCGAGCGCGACCACGATCGCTCCCGTCGAGGTCAGCGTGACCAGCGCGATGACCAGGGTCTGGAGCCTGCGCCGCCGTACGGCCGCCCGCGCGGCCCGCCACACCGCCCTCATGCGGACGGCTCCAGGGTGTGCTGCCCGGTCACCCGGCCGTCGGCGAGGGTGACCAGGCGGCTGGCGCAGCGGCGCGCCAGGTGCTCGTCGTGCGTCACCAGGACGAGCGTCTGGCCGATCTGGTTGAGGTCGAGGAGCAGGTCCATCACCTGCTCGCCCGCGCGGCTGTCCAGGGCGCCGGTCGGCTCGTCGGCGAGCAGCAGGGCGGGCCTGTTCATCAACGCGCGGGCCACGGCGACGCGTTGCCGTTCGCCGCCGCTCAGCACGGCCGGATAGGCGTTGGCGCGGTTCGCGATGCCCAGTTCCTCGAAGAGCTCCATGGCGCGGCGCCGGGCCGGACGGGCCGGGGTGCCGGTCAGCTGGGCGGCGAGCGCGACGTTGTCCAGCGCGGACAGGTCGTCGACGAGGTTGAAGAACTGGAAGATCATGCCGATGCGGCGTCGCCGGTACAGCGCGAGGCCCTTCTCGCTGAGCCGCCCCACGTCCTCCCCGTGCACCAGCACCGTGCCGGCCGTCGGCCGGTCCAGGCCGGCGATCATGTTGAGAAGGGTGGACTTGCCGCACCCCGAGGGGCCCATCACCGCGACCGCCTCCCCCGCGTGGATCTCCAGCGTCACGCCGTTCAGGGCCGTCGTCTCGCCGTATTCCTTGTGCACGCCGTCGAGTCGAACGACGGCCTTCCCACTGCTGTCCTCAGTGACCATGCACAGGACGCTAGGGGCCCGGCGCGGTCCGGACATCCCTCCTCGGATGGCACATGGGCGGCATCTCATCCTGGGGATGCAGGAACCCTGCATCCAGGGGCTGATGCGCTCGGGGTGGACGTCTGCGAAGGTGATCCTGTGGCGAATGGGGGGTCGGACGTGCTGGTCGTGGCACTGGGGGTGGCGTGCGCGGCCGCCGCGTGCCTGGCGGTGGCCCTGGTGCGGGTCCGGCGCCGCTGGCAGGCGGCCGTGGGGGAGCGCGGCTGGCTGCTGGAACGGGAGCGGGAGAGCGCCGCGCGTGCTGCGGTGGCCGCCGAACGGGACCGCATCGCAAGGGAGTTGCACGACATCGTCAGTCACAACGTCAGCCTCATGGTGGTCCAGGCCGGGGCGGCCCGTGAGGTGCTGGGCACCATGCCGGACGAGGCCGCGGCGGCGCTCCGGGCGGTCGAGGACGCGGGGCGCGGCGCCATGACCGACCTGCGGCACCTGCTGGGACTCCTGGCGCCGTCCCCGGGCGGCGTGGACGACGAGGACGACGAGGGAGCGGGAGCGGGGCGCGGTCCGTTCGCGGCCGGTGACGGCGGCGTCGCGGCGCTGGCCCCGCAGCCCGGCCTCGACCGGCTCGGGGCGCTCGTCGACCGGGTCTCCTTCGCCGGGCTGCCGGTCGAGGTGCGCGTCTCGGGCGAGCCGCGCCCGCTGCCGCAGGGCATCGACGTGACGGCGTACCGCATCATCCAGGAGGCGCTGACCAACGCGCTCCGGCACGGCGACGGCGGAGAGGCGGAGGTGACGGTGCGGTACGCGGAACGCGCGCTGCGCGTGGAGGTGCTCAACTCCGGCCCCAGCGTGCTGAACGGAGCCGGGACCGTGCGGCCCGCGCCGGCCCGCACCGCGCCGCGCCGCCGCGAGGGCACCGGGCGCGGGCTGCTGGGCCTGCGCGAACGGGTCGCGGTGTACGGAGGAGACCTGGACGCCCGGCGCCGCCTCGGCGGGGGTTACCGGGTCAGGGCGCGCATCCCGCTGGACCGGCCGTGACGGCGGCGGACGGGACGGCCCCGCGTGTGCTCATCGCCGACGACCAGACCCTCATCAGGACCGGCTTCCGGCTCATCCTCACCGCGCGCGGCATCACGGTGGTCGGCGAGGCGGCGGACGGCGCGGAGGCGGTCGCCGAGGCACGCCGGCTGCGGCCGGACGTCGTGCTGATGGACATCCGCATGCCGGCCATGGACGGCCTGGAGGCCACCCGCCGCATCCTGGAGCGGACCCCGCAGTGCCGGGTGCTCATCCTGACCACCTTCGACCTCGACCGCTACGTCTACACGGCGCTGTCGGCCGGGGCGAGCGGCTTCCTGCTCAAGGACGTCACCCCCGAGCACCTGGCCGCGGCGGTACGGCTGGTCGACACCGGGGACGCCCTGCTGGCGCCGTCGATCACGCGGAGGCTGGTGGAACGCTTCGCCTCGGGGGCGGCGTCCGCACAGCTCGGGCCTTCGGTCCACGCCGACCTCGCCGCCCTGACCCCGCGCGAGCTGGAGGTCCTCACGCTGCTCGGCCGCGGCCTGTCCAACCTCGAACTGGCCGCGGAACTGACACTGAGCGAGGCGACGGTGAAGTCGCACGTGGCCCGCATCTTCGCGAAGCTGGCGCTGCGCGACCGGGCACAGGCGGTCGTCCTCGCCTACGAGACGGGCCTGGTGCGGCCGGGCGGCCTCGGCGCCGGGGGCTCCCCGCAGGGGTGACGCCGCCCCTACGACGCGGTCGTGGTGGGGTTTTGCCCGTGGTGCGGGCTTACGGGCCGGCGCCGTCGGGCCGGCGCCGTCGGGCCGGCGCCGTCGGGCCGGCGCCGTCGGGCCGGTTCGGTGCCGCGGGGTCGCCCGCAGCGGTGGACCCCCGCGCGGAGCGGACGGCGGACCGGCAGGCGAAGGCCGTGCCGGGTGCCGTGCCGCCCTCCGGAAGTCCCCCGAGCCCGTCGGTCGCGGCGGTCCGCGGGTTCGGGGCCTCGATGCCCTCGCGCTTCGTTCCGCAGGGTGCAGCCGTGGGTCCCGGACTCGGTGCCGGAGAACCCGCGAGACTTGGCGGCGGCCGGCTTGTGAGTGAGGTTGGCGCGAGCGACCGAGCAGCCGCCGGGCCCAGCGCCACCGCGTCGGTCACGCGGGGCGGCCCGCCGTCTTCGGTATGGATGCCGGGCCCCGCCCCCCGGCGTGCGGATCCGGGCGCCGACGGCAGGAAGCCGACCGCGTTCACCACGGTGCTCACCACGGGTCCGAAGAGCTCCACCGCGACAGATCCCGGCGCGGGCGGGGCGGGTGCCTTCGTGCTCCACGTTGTCGTCGCCGCTTCCGTTCCCCGCCGCCCTGCCCCGCGGGGTGCGGCGCGGCGCTCAGGGCAGGGGGGCCACGTAGACCCAGGCCCCGTCGTGGCGGATGAAGCGGCTGTTCTCCTCCATCACGTCGTGCTCGCCGTGCACGCTGTAGTGCGCGCGGAAGGCGACGGTGCCGTCGCTGTGGAAGGCGCTGCCGTCGGTCGTGGCGAGGATCTCCAGCCCTTCCCAGCGCACGTGGTGGTCGAGGTCCAGCTCCGCCGGCCGGGTCTCCGGGTGCCAGGTGCGCAGCACGTATGCCGCGTCGTGCACAACGTAGGCGCTGTAGCGGGAGCGCATCAGGGCCTCGGCGGTCGGGGCGGCGGCATGGCCGGCGTGGTACCGGCCGCAGCAGTCGCCGTACGTGGCGGGCAGACCGCAGGGGCACGGCGCGCCGGGGGAGTGCGGCACGGGGCGGGTGTGGGGGCGCGGGGCGGAACGGCGGCCGGGGCGGGACTTGGGCATGCCGCCATTGTGCACGGCCGCCGCGGGCACCCCCGGAGGCCGTGTGACCACCGGCGATTCCGCCCGGGTAGCCTGCGGGACGGCAAGATCTCCGCCCGACCCCGAGGAGCCCCCCGTGCCGCAGCCGAGGATCGCCCTGGTGACGACCGCGCACCTCCCGGAGGGCACCGTCGACCGCGACCTGCCCCTGCTGCGCGACGCCGTCGCCGCCGAGGGCGCCGAGGCCGTGGTCGTGAACTGGGACGACCCGGAGGCCGACTGGGCCGGATTCGACCTGGCGCTCATACGGTCGACCTGGGACTACACCTTGCGCACCGCGGAGTTCCTGGCCTGGGCCGACCGCTGCGGTGCCGCCACCACCCTGCTCAACCCGCCCGCGATCGTGCGCTGGAACTCCGACAAGCGCTACCTGGGCGAGCTGGCCTCCCTGGGCGTGCCCGCGGTCGCCACCCGCTACCTGCCGCCGGGCGGCGGCGTCGACGGGCTGCCCGGCGGCCACGAGTTCGTGGTCAAGCCCGCGGCGGGCGCGGGCGCCCGCTACGCCGCGCGCTACCGCCCCGGGCAGCACGAGGAGGCGCGGGCGCACGTGGCGCGGATGCACCACGAGGGCATCACCGCGATGGTCCAGCCCTACATGCCGCGGATCGACACCACCGGCGAGCGCGCCCTGGTCTTCCTCGGCGGACGCTTCCTGCACGCGATCGCCAAGAACGCCGTGCTGTTCCCGGACACCCGCTACGACCAGCGCAAGGTCGCCCACCCCGGCGTGCGGCCCTGGAGTCCGACCGAGGCCGAACTGGCCGCCGCGGAGCGGGCGCTGGCCGCCGTGCCGGGCCGGCCGGAGCTGCTCTACGCGCGGGTGGACCTGGTCGACGCCGAGGACGGCACACCGCGCGTGATGGAGCTGGAGCTCATCGAGCCCAACCTGTTCCTGATGGACCACCCGGCCTCGCTGCCCGTGGTCGCCGGCGCGATCGTGCGCGCCGCCGGCTGAGTCTCAGCCGGTCACGGGCAGCCCGGCCCGCTCGCCGGCCGCCGCCAGGACCTCGCGCAGCATGGCGGGGGTGAGCCGCCCGGTGAAGGTGTTCTGCTGGCTGACGTGGTAGCAGCCGTACAGGTGCAGCGGCGGCTCCCCTTCGGCGGGGGCCGCCAGCTCCACGTGCGCGCCGTGCCCGAACCGGGGCAGCGGCCGCGGCAGCCGGTACCCGGCGCCGCCGAGTACGGGCAGCAGCGCCTGCCAGCCGAACGCGCCGAGAACGACGACCGCGCGCAGCGTGGGCCGCAGCAGCTCCAGTTCGCGCACCAGCCACGGACGGCAGGTCAGCCGCTCCTGCGTGGTGGGTTTGTTGGCGGGCGGCGCGCAGTGCACGGGCGCGGTCACCCGTACCCCGTACAGCTCCAGGCCGTCGCCGCGTTCCGTGGACGTGGGCTGGGAGGCCAGGCCGACGGCGTGCAGCGCCTCGAACAGCACGTCGCCCGAGCGGTCACCGGTGAACATCCGGCCGGTGCGGTTGCCGCCGTGCGCGGCGGGCGCCAGACCGACCAGGGCCAGCGCGGCGTCCGGCGGGCCGAAGCCCGGCACGGGACGGGCCCAGTAGTCCCACCCGGCGTAGGCGCGGCGGCGGACCCGGGCGGTCTCCTCGCGCCAGGCGACCAGCCGCGGACAGGCCCGGCAGCCGGTCAACCGCTCGTCGAGGGCGACCAGGTCCGCCGCCCCGGGCGCGGCGAGGGCGGGGAAGCCCGCCGATTCCTGCTGCACCGGGTGCCGTCCCTTCGCGGCCCCTACGGCGGTCGTACGGGCCGCGCCCCACGCTACCGAGCCCCCGGCCCCGCCGCAGGGGGCGGCGGGGCCGGGGGCTCGCGGAGGGACGTACGCCGGGTCAGGCGCAGGCCGGCTCCGGCTCCGCCGCCGGACCGGACGGCCTCGCCTCGTCCGCGGCGTCGACGGGGCGCAGCCCCTCGCCCCCGACGTCCGGCAGGATCCGGTGCCGACGGCGCGCCCGGCCGGGCAACGCCACGGTCATCGTGACCAAGCATGCGCAGGCGACGAGAACGGGACGCGCGTCCTCAGTCCTCCCGCGACGCCGCCAGCCGGGCCGCGGCGCTTTCCAGGAGCATGTCGAGGGCGGTGGGGTAGGCGCTGCGGTTCATACGGGCGACCAGCAGGCCTGCGGTGGCCGCGATGTGCGGGTGGGTCCGCGCCGGGAGGCGCGCGTACGTCTCCCGCCACACGTCGCGGTCGGCGGCCTGGGCCGCCTCGGGGAGGGCAAGGGTCGCCGCGTCCAGCGCGGCGAAGGCCAGGGCCTGGTCGATGAAGGCCTGGTAGATCGCCACCGCCGCGGGGTCGGGGAACCCGGCGGTGCGCAGGATGCCCAGGACCGCCTCGTCGGCCGCGGTCTCGTGGGCGCGGCCGGAGACCCGGCTGGCGGTCAGCACCGCCGCCTGCGGGTGGGCGAGGTACGCCGTGTGGATACGCAGCCCCAGGTCGCGCAGGTCGGCGCGCCAGACGCCGGTGGACTCCCAGCCCGCCATCGCCCGGCCCATCAGGTCGTCCGCGATGGCCAGCGTGAGGTCGTCCATGCCGCGGAAGTAGCGGTACAGCGCGCTCGGGTCGGCGCCGAGCGCGGCGCCCAGCCGCCGGACGGTCAGCCCGGCCGGGCCGTGCTCGCGCAGCATCCGCAGCGCGGTGTCGACGATCAGCCGGTGCGAGAGCACCGCCCCGCTCCTGGTGGGGCGGCGGCGCCGGCGCGCGGCCTCCTGGACGACCTCCTTGGGCACCCGCCCCTCCCTTCACGCCGAGCCGAGCTTATGCCAACGCCATTGACCATACGTCGGGGGGCGGCGTTTCATCCCTGGGCAGAGGCGCCTCCGCCTCGGAACGGAGACTTGTCAGCCATGCGTGTACTGCTTGTGGGAGCCGGCGGTGTGGGTACCGCGATCACCCGGATCGCCGCCCGTCGCTCGTTCTTCGAGGCCGTGATCGTCGCCGACTGGGACCTCGCCCGCGCCGAGGCCGCCGTCGCGGCCGTGGACGACGGGACCGGCCGGTTCTCCACCGTCCGGGTCGACGCCTCCGACGAGGCCGCGGTCACCGCGCTGCTCACCGAGCGGCGCTGCGACGTCCTGCTCAACGCCACCGACCCGCGCTTCGTGATGCCCCTGTTCGGTGCCGCCCTCGCCGCCGGCGCCGACTACCTCGACATGGCGATGTCGCTGTCCCGTCCGCACCCGGAGCGCCCCTACGAGGAGTGCGGGGTCAAGCTTGGCGACGCCCAGTTCGAGCGTGCCGCCGAGTGGGAGAAGGCCGGACGGCTGGCCCTGGTCGGCATGGGCGTGGAGCCGGGCCTCTCGGACGTCTTCGCCCGCTACGCCGCTGACGAGCTGTTCGACGCGATCGAGGAGATCGGGGTGCGCGACGGCGCCAACCTCACCGTCGACGGCTACGAGTTCGCACCGTCGTTCAGCATCTGGACCACCATCGAGGAGTGCCTCAACCCGCCCGTGGTCTACGAGGCCGGACGCGGCTGGTTCACGACCCCGCCCTTCAGCGAGCCCGAGGTCTTCGACTTCCCCGAGGGCATCGGCCCCGTCAGTTGCGTGAACGTCGAGCACGAGGAGGTGCTGCTGATGCCGCGCTGGGTCGACGCGGGGCGCGTCACCTTCAAGTACGGCCTGGGCGAGGAGTTCATCGGCACCCTCAGGACCCTCCACCAGCTCGGCCTGGACCGCACCGAACCCGTCGAGGTGAACAGCGACTCGGGACCGGTCCGGGTCAGCCCGCGGGACGTCGTGGCCGCCTGCCTGCCGGACCCGGCGACGCTGGGCGAGCGCATGCACGGCAAGACCTGCGCCGGTACGTGGGTCAAGGGCACGAAGGACGGCCGGGCGCGCGAGGTGTACCTGTACCACGTCGTCGACAACCAGTGGTCGATGCGGGAGTACGGCTCGCAGGCCGTCGTCTGGCAGACGGCCGTCAACCCCGTCGTGGCCCTGGAGCTGATGGCCGCGGGCACCTGGGCGGGCAGCGGCGTCCTCGGCCCTGAGGCCTTCGCTCCGGGTCCCTTCCTCGACCTGCTGACCGCCTACGGCGCCCCGTGGGGCGTGCGGGAGTCCTGACAGCCGGCCAGCCAGCCGGCGATGGCCGCGGTGATGGGCTGCCCCGTCGCCAGCTCGACGAAGCCGAACTGCCCGCCCTGGTTGCACTCCAGGAACCACCAGGTCCCGTCGGCGTCCTCGGCGAAGTCGAAGGCGCCGTAGGCGAGTCCGGCCGCGGCCGTGTACTCCCGGACCGAGCGCGCGATGCGCACCGGCGGCTCGACGGGCTCCCAGTCCGCGTCCTCGGGGCTGCCGAACCGGCCGTCGACCTGGTCGGGACCGGACTTCTTGCGGGCCGCGAAGAGTTCCGCCCCCACGCAGGTCAGCCGGATGTCGGCGGCCTTGGGTATGTACTGCTGCAGCAGGGTCGGCCCGGCCGCCACCGCGGAGAAGTCGGCGTCCGGGTCGACCAGCGTGGTCGGCAGCGCCATCGGCGGATCGCCCGGGTGCGTCCCGGAGACCGACTTGACGACCAGCCGCGGATGCTGCTCGGCGAACTCCCGTGCCGCCTGCGGGAAGGTGGTGATGAGCGTGGCGGGGACCGCGAACCCCGAGTGGTGCGCGGTGAACAACTGCCACGGCTTGTAACGGGCCTGCGCCGCGGCGGCCGGGTGGTTCATCCACCTGGCCCGCACGCAGCGCAGCGCCCCGTACAGTGCCCCGCCGGCCTCGGCGGTCAGCCACGCCGACTGCTCCGCCGCGCCCGCGGCGGGTGTGCCGGGTCTTCGGATCCAGATGGAGCGCACGCTGTCCATGCTCACCATGCGCTCCTGGACCGACAGGTACCCGCTTACGTCACCGCGTACGTACTCGGCCGACATGGACACCTCGCCGGGCAGGTCCGCAGGGTCCAGGCGGACCACCGGCGTCCCGCGGTCGTGCAGTGCCGCCACCACCAGGTCGGCAGTCACGTCCTCGGGAGAGGTGAGGATCAGGACGGTCATGGGGTTCGGAGCGTTCAGTCGTCGAAGTGCGTCTTGGAGCCCGCGGTGGAGACGGTGGCGGCCGTGGCGAGCAGCAGCGCGCGATCAGTGATGACGGGGCGTCCGTCGGGGAGCACGTTCAGCTGTAGGGCGGAATCGTAGGTGTACGGCGCGACAAATGTTTCGGGTGTGGCCGGCCGGGCATGAATCAGCGCGAACGGTCGCATGGCTTCTCCTCACTTCTCCTGCGCGTCGGGCAGCAACCAGCGCCAGTGCCCAACTGCGGCCCTACGTATGAGACTCACGTGGTGCCCCGAACCGTTCCCTGTTGTTGATGTGACGCAGGTAACTATACGTGCCTGAAGTGCGTTGGGTTCACTACGCAGAGTGACATGACGACTCTCTGCCGTAGGTACCGGCGGGGGCCACTGGTGTTCGGATACCCCCTGTACGGCGCGGGTCGCGCACCGTCACGGAGCTCGCCTCCCGCGCTCCTCCTCCAGCGCCGGCGCCCGGGGGTCGTTTCCCGGCCGCTCCGCCCCCGAACCGCCCGCGCGCTTACCGTGGTTGGCGGCGAGCAGGTCCCGGTGCCGGTGCGCGAAGGACCGGTGGCCCGTGGCGTACGGGCAGGCGCGCTCACCTTCCCTTCCGCGGGCCGGCAGGCGCAGCCGTCGCGCTGGTCGCTCATGCTGTGGATGCGGGCGCCCGCCGAGGTGTACGGCGCGGTGGTCATCGGCCTGTCCTCCGCGTACTGGGACATCCCGACGACGTTCGGTGCCGTCACGCAGTCGTGGTCGTCGGCGAGGCGGCGGTGTCGGTCCGTCAACTCTGCCGATGCGCAGCCGTGTTGGAGGGCGTGGCTGACCGGCACCATCAGTCGCGGGTGTGCCGGGTCCACCCGGTGTCGCGGACCTGGGCCGGCGCCTTCGGCGGGCAACGGACCCGCGCCGCCTCCGCGTCCAGCTCCGGGAACCAGCGCGGCAGCCGCGTGTGGCGGCCCGTCGGTGTCGTCGTACCGGAGGAGGCGCCGACGACGTCGAGCAGGCCCGCCACCTCGACGCGCCCGACCGGAAGGTCGAACAGCGCGGCAGCGCCGGTGGCCGGCTCGACCGCGGCCAGTGGCCCCGGCGGTGTCAGCGGCCCTTTTCGCCGCCGGGCGCTGTGATGTCGCGCTGCCAGCGGGTCTCGCCGTCCACGACGATCGACGTGGGGGTGAGGCCCGCGGCCGCGGCGACGGCCGCGGACGCCCGGTGACCGGGGTGGACGTGGGCGATGACGCGGTCCACGGGGAGCGCGGCGAGTCGGCCGACGAGAGCGACGGCCGCCTCGCCGGCGATGCCCCGGCCCTGCCAGGGACTGCCGACCACCCAGGCGACCTCCGCGACCACGCCGTCCGGGGTGTCCCACGCCACCGTCGCCTGCACGGTGCCCGTGAGGCGGTCCTCCTCGGGGAGCCGGATCACCCAGTTCCACCAGGAGACCGCGGGGTCCCCGGAGCCGGCGACCAGACGGGCGTAGCGGGTGCGCAGGCCAGGCGCGTCGTACGGCGTACCGCCGGTGAACGCGTGGAGCCCGGGGTCGGAGAGCACGGCGGCCATCTCCTCCGCGTGCTCCACGAGCAGCGGTTCGAGCACCAGCCGCGGCGTGGTGATCGCCTCGGGGCCGGCGGGCCGTACGGGCGGCGTCACCGCGGGATCCCGAAGAGGCGGACGGCGTTGCCGTGCAGGACGCCCCGCGTCCACGCGTCGCCCAGCTCCAGCCGGGTCAGTGCCTCCAGGGCGTGCAGGTAGGTGTACGGGATGTTGGGGAAGTCGCTGCCGAACAACACGCGCTCCCCGAGGTCGGCCAGCCGCTTGCGCTCCGGCGGCGGGAAGGGTGCCTCGGCCTCGCTGAAGTCCGTGAACGCCATCGTCGTGTCCAGGTGCACGCCCCCGTACCGTTCGGCCAGGTCCAGGAACGCCCCGTACTCGGGCATGCCCATGTGGGCGACGACCAGCCGGAGCCGGGGGTGCCGGGCCAGCAGCCGCGCGATCGGGACGGGGCCGGTGTGGCGGCCGGGGACGGGCCCCGACCCGCAGTGTGTGACGACGGGGACGCCGCTGTCCGCGAGCAGCCCCCAGACGGGGTCGAGGAGCGGGTCGTTGGGGTCGAATGCCCCGACCTGGACATGGCACTTGAAGACCCGGGCGCCCGCCTCCAGCGCCTGCCGGACGTAGCCGGGCGCCTCCGGCTCGGGGAAGAAGGTCGCCGTCCGCAGGCAGTCCGGCGTCCGGGCGGCGAAGTCCGCTGCCCAGGAGTTCAGCCAGGCGGCCATGGCGGGCTTGTGGGGGTAGAGCATCGAGGTGAAGGCGCGGACGCCGAACGCCCGCAGCGTGGCCACCCGCTCTTCCTCGTGGGTGCGGTACGCGATGGGCCACGGGCGGCGCGTGAGCGGGCCTGCGGAGTCGAAGTACGACCAGACCTTGGCCATCACCCGGTCCGGCATGAAGTGCGTGTGCACGTCCACGATCCCCCGCAGGCCCAGCCCACGCCAGAGCGCCCTCACCCGTACGGCGTCGTCCGGCGGCGCCACGTCCGTCACCTCTGCCACTGTGTCTCCTCCATGGCGGTGATCCTCACACGAACCGCGGCCCGCCGGGGCTGCGGCCCTTGTCAACGGCATCGCACATCCATAGCATCACCAGTGTTACAGCAATACTGTCATGCCTGTTGCGAAGCCGGAGGCCCTCGATGACCGAGGCGGGAACGCGACCTGGGGAAGCGGCCTCCACCGGCGGTCCGCTCGCCGGTGTGCGCGTGGTCGAGCTGGCCGGCATCGGCCCGGCCCCGTTCGCCGCCATGCTGCTCGGCGACCTCGGTGCCGACGTCGTCCGCGTCGACCGGCCCGGCGGCTCGCGGCTCGGCATCGACCCGGCGCACGACGTCACCAACCGCAACAAGCGCTCCGTGGTCGCCGACCTCAAGAGCGAGGAGGGCGCCCGGCTGGTCCTGGACCTCGCCGCCCGTGCCGACATCCTGCTGGAGGGCAACCGCCCCGGCGTCGCCGAACGTCTCGGCGTCGGCCCGGCCGACTGCCACGCCCGCAACCCCCGTCTCGTCTACGGCCGGATGACCGGCTGGGGCCAGGACGGGCCGCTCGCCCCGCGCGCCGGGCACGACATCGGCTACATCGCCGTCGCCGGGGCCCTGGGGATGATCGGCTCCGGCGACGGGCCGCCGGCGATCCCGGCCAACCTGCTCGGCGACTACGCCGGGGGCTCCCTCTACCTGGTCACCGGAGTCCTCGCGGCCCTGCACCACGCCCGCGCCACCGGCACCGGCCAGGTCGTCGACGCGGCCATCGTCGACGGCGTCGCCCACCTCGGCGCGATGATCCGCGGCATGGTGGCCGCCGGGGGCTGGCAGGACCGGCGCGGCGCCAACCTGCTGGACGGCGGGTGCCCCTACTACGCCGTCTACGAGACCGCCGACGGCGGCTGGATGGCGGTCGGCGCACTGGAACCCGCCTTCTACGCGGAGTTCGCCCGGCTGCTGGGCCTTCCCGACGACGCCCCCGACCGGGGCGACCTCGGACGCTGGGACGAGCTGCGCACCCTGATCGCGGCCCGCTTCAAGTCCCGTACCCGCCAGGAGTGGACCGAGATCTTCGAAGGCAGTGACGCCTGCACGGCGCCGGTGCTGTCGCTGACCGAGGCCGCGACCCACCCCCACCTGGCCGCCCGCGGCACCTTCGCCGGCACCGGCGGCATCACCCAGCCCGCTCCCGCCCCGCGTTTCTCCGCCACCCCCGGCGCGCTGCGGCGGCCGCCGGCCCTGCCCGGGGCGCACACCGCGGAGGTCGCCCGCGACTGGGACCTGCCGGCGCTCGCCCCCGGGGCCGCGATGCCCACCACCACCCTCGTCGATCGGACCGGGGACCGGCTCCCGTAGCCGGGCCACCGGCGGAAGGCAGGCACCAGCATGCAGCGTGACCTCTTCACGGCCGGGCACGAGGCGTTCCGGGAGACCGTCAGGACCTTCCTCGCCAAAGAGGTGCTGCCGCACCACGAGCGCTGGGAGAAGGCAGGCATCGTCGACCGGGAGGCCTGGCTCGCCGCCGGCCGCCAGGGCCTGCTCGGCCCCGCGGTGCCCGAGGAGTACGGCGGCGGGGGCAGCGACGACTTCCGCTACGCGGTGGTGCTGGCCGAGGAGTTCGCCCGGGCCGGGGCGCACGGACTCGCCCTGGGCCTGCACAACGACATCGTCGGCCCGTACCTGACCGGACTGGCCACCGAGGAGCAGAAGCGGCGCTGGCTGCCCGGGTTCTGCAGCGGCGAGACCATCACCGCCATCGCCATGACCGAGCCAGGCGCGGGCTCCGACCTGCAGGGCGTCCGCACCACCGCCACCGACGCGGGCGACGCCTGGGTCCTCAACGGCTCCAAGACCTTCATCTCCAACGGAATCCTCGCCGACCTCGTCGTGGTCGTCGCACGCACCACCCCCGAAGGCGGTGCGCGCGGGCTGAGCCTGCTCGTGGTGGAGCGCGGCATGCCCGGCTTCGAACGCGGCCGCAACCTCGACAAGATCGGCCAGAAGGCCCAGGACACCGCCGAGCTCTTCTTCCACGACGTACGGGTGCCCAAGGAGAACCTGCTGGGCACCGAGAACCAGGCCTTCCTCCACCTCATGGCCAACCTCGCCCAGGAGCGGCTGGCCATCGCCGTCGCCGCGGCGGCCGCCGCCGAGCACCTGCTGGACCTCACCACCACGTATGTCAAGGAACGCGAGGCCTTCGGCCGGCCGCTCTCCCGGCTCCAGCACATACGGTTCGAGATCGCCGAAATGGCCACCGAGTGCGCCGTCACGCGCACCTTCGTCGACCGCTGTGTCGGCGAGCACATGGCGGGGCGGCTCGACGCGGTGCACGCGTCGATGGCCAAATGGTGGGCGACGGAACTGCAGAAGCGGGTCACCGACCGCTGCCTGCAACTGCACGGAGGCTACGGCTACATGAGCGAGCTCCCGATCGCGAAGGCCTTCACCGACGGACGCGTCCAGACCATCTACGGCGGCACCACGGAGATCATGAAGGAGATCATCGGCCGTTCGCTGCTCGGCTGAACCCCCCGGCCCGCCCCTCCCTGCCCGTCACCCACACCGGCACCCTCATCGAAAGGCACCCGACGTTGAGCACCGACGCCTACGTCTACGAGGCCATCCGCACCCCGCGCGGGCGCGGCAAGGCCAACGGCTCCCTGCACGGCACCAAGCCCATCGACCTGGTCACCGGGCTCATCGACGAACTCCGCCGCCGCCTGCCGGGTCTCGACCCGGCCGCGATCGACGACATCGTGCTCGGCGTCGTGACCCCGATCGGCGATCAGGGTTCCGACATCGCCAGGACCGCCGCCATCGCCGCCGGGCTGCCCGAGACCGTGGCGGGCGTCCAGGAGAACCGCTTCTGCGCCTCCGGCCTGGAGGCCGTCAACATGGCCGCCGCCAAGGTCCGTTCCGGCTGGGAGGACCTGGTGCTCGCCGGCGGCGTCGAGTCGATGTCCCGCGTCCCCATGGGCTCCGACGGCGGCGCCTGGGCCATGGACCCGATGACCAGCTACACCACGGGCTTCGTGCCCCAGGGTGTGGGCGCCGACCTCATCGCCACCATCGAGGGCTTCAGCCGCCACGACGTGGACTCCTACGCCGCCGAGTCGCAGGCCCGCGCCGTCGAGGCGTGGAAGGAGGGCCGCTTCGACCGCTCCGTCGTCCCCGTCGTCGACCGCAACGGCCTGGTCGTCCTCGACCGCGACGAGCACATCCGGCCCGGCACCACCGCGGAGAGCCTGGCCGGGCTCAAGCCGTCCTTCGCCACGATCGGCGAAGCGGGCGGTTTTGACGCCGTCGCGCTGCAGAAGTACCACTGGATCGAGAGGATCGACCACGTCCACCACGCCGGCAATTCCTCCGGCATCGTGGACGGCGCCGCCCTGGTCGCCATCGGCAACCGTGAGACGGGCGAGCGCTTCGGCCTGACCCCGCGTGCCCGCATCGTCGCCGCCGCGGTCTCCGGCTCGGACCCCACCATCATGCTCACCGGTCCCGCCCCCGCCTCCCGCAAGGCGCTCGCCAAGGCCGGGCTGTCCGTCGACGACATCGACCTCGTCGAGATCAACGAGGCCTTCGCCGCCGTCGTCCTGCGCTTCATGCGCGAGATGGGCCTGAGCCACGACAAGGTCAACGTCAACGGCGGAGCCATCGCGCTCGGCCACCCCCTCGGCGCCACCGGCGCCATGATCCTGGGCACCCTGATCGACGAACTGGAGCGCCGCGACCAGCGGTACGGACTCGCCACGCTGTGCGTCGGCGGCGGTATGGGCATCGCCACCGTCGTCGAGCGTCTCTGACCGGCCTCGCCGACAGTCCCCGTCCCGCTTCATCCCGCAACGGAGCCGACCGAACATGAACGCTCTTCCGACGAACACCACCATTCGCTGGGAACAGGACGAGACCGGGGTCGTCACCCTCGTCCTGGACGACCCCAACCAGTCCGCGAACACCATGAACCAGGCCTTCAGGGAGTCCCTGCGGGCCGTCGCCGACCGCCTGGAGGCCGAGCGCGAATCCGTCCGCGGCGTCATCGTCACCTCCGCCAAGAAGACCTTCTTCGCCGGCGGCGACCTCAAGGACATGATCAAGGCGGGCCCCGAGGACGCTCCGCAGATCTTCGAGGCCGGCATGGCGATCAAGCGCGACCTGCGCCGCATCGAGGCCCTCGGCAGGCCGGTCGTCGCCGCGATCAACGGCGCGGCCCTCGGCGGCGGTTACGAGATCGCGCTCGCCTGTCACCACCGTGTCGCCCTCGACGCGCGCGGCTCCAAGATCGGCCTGCCCGAGGCGACGCTCGGCCTGCTCCCCGGCGGCGGCGGGGTGGTCCGCACCGTGCGGCTGCTCGGCATCACCGACGCCCTGTTGAAGGTGCTCCTCCAGGGCACGCAGTACGACCCGAAGGGCGCCTTGGAGAACGGCCTGATCCACGAGGTCGCCGGCGACCACGACGACATGCTCGCCAAGGCCCGCGCCTTCATCGACGCCCACCCCGAGTCCGCGCAGCCCTGGGACGCCAAGGGCTACCGCATCCCCGGCGGCACCCCCAGCACCCCGGCGTTCGCCGCCAACCTGCCCGCCTTCCCGGCCAATCTGCGCAAGCAGCTCGCCGGCGCCCCCTACCCGGCGCAGCGCAACATCCTCGCCGCCGCCGTCGAGAGCGCCCAGGTCGACATCGAGACCGCGTTCGAGATCGAGGCCCGCTACTTCACCGAGCTGGTGACCGGCCCGATCGCGAAGAACATGATCCAGGCCTTCTTCTTCGACATGCAGGCCGTCAACTCCGGCGCCAGCCGCCCCAAGGACGTCCCGGCCCGCACCGTCACCAAGGTGGCCGTGCTCGGCGCCGGCATGATGGGCGCGGGCATCGCCTACGCGTGCGCCAAGGCCGGCATCGAGGTCGTCCTGAAGGACGTCACCGCCGAGGCCGCCGAGCGCGGCAAGGCGTACTCCACGGGACTCCTGGACAAGGCCCTGGCCAGGGGTCGTACCACCCAGGAGAAGCGCGACGAGCTGCTCGGCCGGATCCACCCCACCGCCGACCCGCAGGACCTGGCGGGCTGCGACGCCGTCATCGAGGCGGTCTTCGAGGACCCGGCCCTGAAGCACAAGGTCTTCCAGGAGGCCGAGGGCGTCGTCGCCCCCGACGCCCTGCTGTGCTCCAACACCTCCACCCTGCCCATCACGCTGCTCGCCGAGGGCGTGCAGCGCCGTGAGGACTTCATCGGCCTGCACTTCTTCTCGCCGGTCGACAAGATGCCGCTGGTCGAGATCATCAAGGGCGCCGGCACCGGCGACGAGGCGCTCGCCCGTGCCTTCGACCTGGTCCGCCAGATCCGCAAGACCCCGATCGTCGTCAACGATTCGCGCGGCTTCTTCACCTCGCGCGTCATCGGGCACTTCATCAACGAGGGCGTCGCGATGGTCGGCGAGGGCATCGACCCCGCCACCGTCGAGCAGGCCGCCGCCCAGGCCGGCTACCCCGCCAAGGTGCTCTCCCTGATGGACGAGCTGACGCTCACCCTGCCCCGCAAGATCCGCGAGGAGTCGCGGCGCGCGGTGGAGGAGGCCGGCGGCACCTGGCGACCGCACCCCGCCGACGTCGTCATCGACCGCATGGTCGAGGAGTTCGGCCGCCCCGGACGCAGCGGCGGCGCGGGCTTCTACGAGTACGCGGACGGCAAGCGCGCGGGCCTGTGGCCCGGACTGCGCGAGCACTTCACCAAGCCGGAGGCGGCGGGCGTCCCCTTCGAGGACCTCAAGGAGCGCATGCTCTTCGTCGAGGCCCTGGGCACCGTCCGCTGCCTGGAGGAGAGGGTCCTCACCTCCGTCGCCGACGCCAATATCGGCTCCATCCTGGGCATCGGCTTCCCCGCCTGGACCGGCGGCGTCCTGCAGTACGTCAACGGTTACCCCGGCGGCCCGGCCGGCTTCCTCGCCCGCGCCGAGGAGCTGAGGGCCGCCTACGGCGAGCGCTTCGCGGCACCGGAGCTGCTGCTGCGGAAGGCCGAACGGGGCGAGACCTTCACCGACGGCTGACCCGTACGGCCGGCCAGGACGCCCGGCCATCGGCCGGGACGACGGTGCCGCGGCCCCCGCGCCGGCGGCCGGGGCACCGTCGTCTCAGTCCGCGCCGCGCCCCCGGTCGCCGAGCCCGGCGGCCGTGGAGCGCAGTTCCTCGGCGAGCGACCGCTGGAAGGCGGTGACGAGGGCCTGGACGACCATCGGCTGCAGGTCGTCGGTGAGCCTGCGCATCCTCGCCCGCTCCTCCGGGGCCGGGCGCCCGGCCACGTACGGCTGCCACACCTCCTGCTGGAAGAGCCGGTGCAGCTCGTGGGCGACCGCGCGGGCGTGCTTCAGCACGATCTCCCGGGTGGCGAGCAGCGTCTCCAGCGGGATCGGCACGTCCAGCAGGCGCACGCCCAGGTGCAGCAGCGCCGGATTCACCAGCAGCACACCGGGGTCCGCGGTGGGGTGCAGGACGCCCATGGCCGCGAGCCGGTCCAGGTCATGGCCGCTCAGCGGCCGGCCCGCGCGCTGCTCCAGCTTGTCGCGGGCCAGCTCCTCCGCGGCGTCCGGCATCCACGTCGCCACCAGGGCGCGGTGCAGCGCGAGGTCCTCGGGGGTGATGTCGGCGGGCAGTTGGTCGAGGTAGCGGCCGATCGCGGCCAGCGTCAGTCCCTGTCGCTGCAGCTCCTCGATCAGTGCCAGCCGGGCCAGGTGGTCCGGCCCGTACAGACCGACGCGGCGGGTGCCGAGTTCCGGCGGTGGCAGCAGGCCCTTGGCGCTGTAGAAGCGGATCGTGCGGACCGTCGTACCGGACCGTGCCGCGAGCTCGTCCACCGTCAGGCGCGGCTCCTCGGCCGCCGGCGCGGTCTGCCGGGCGGGGGACTGCGTCATGCGCCGGATCTCGCTCTCTGCCTCGCCGCGCTGGTCATGACACCAGTATGACCGGTCGCGATCCGGAGCCGGGGCCGCGCGGTCGCCGACGGCGGCCGGACCGGCCCGCGCTTCCCGCGGCGCGACCGAGGCCGGGGAAGCCTGCCGGCGGGCCGCCCTCCGTGCGATAGATGCGTTCGACTACTGTTGCCGAACGGCAATGGTCGAAGATGATCGGCACTGTCCCGAAGTGCTCCCGGCCAGGGTGACGTTCGCGTACGATCCCATCGTCCCACCCGGGGCACCACAGGGGTGGGGAGACGATGTGGAAGGCAACACGCTGACGCCCCCCGAGGGCGCCATCCCCAGACAGGGCGACGGCCGGCGCGGCCGGCTGTCCGTCCTCCTCGTCGAGGACGACGCGGGCGACGCCCTGCTCGTCGAGGAGCTGGTCGCCGACAGCGGGGTGCCCGTAGAACTGCGCTGGGTGCGGACCCTGGCCGAGGCCGGCACCGAACTGGCCGCCCGCCCCGCCGACTGCGTCCTGCTCGACCTGCACCTGCCCGACGGCCAGGGCCTCGACGCCCTCGGCCGGGCCCTGTCGCTCACCGACCGCGCCGCCGTCGTGGTGCTGACCGGTCTCGCCGAGGAACGCACCGGCCTGGCCGCGCTCTCCGCCGGGGCCCAGGACTACCTGGTCAAGGGGCGCGTGGAGGGCGAACTCCTCGGCCGCGCGCTGCGCTACGCGGTCGAACGCAAGCAGGCCGAACGGGCGGCCGTCGCCCTGCGGGCCAGCCAGATGCGGGCCCAGGAGAACGCCCGCCTGGAGCGCGGACTGCTTCCGCTGCCCATGTTGCGCACCAAGGACGTGACGGTCACGCCCCGTTACCGTCCCGGCCGGGCGGACTCCCTGCTCGGCGGTGACTTCTACGACGTCGTGGAGACCGCGGAAGGCGTGGTCCACACCCTCATCGGGGACGTCTCCGGGCACGGGCCCGACGAGGCCGCACTCGGTGTCGGACTGCGCATCGCCTGGCGCACCCTCGTCCTGACCGGCGTCGAGGGCGCCCGGCAACTCGCCCTGCTGGAGCAGGTGCTGGTGGCCGAACGCGCCGCACCCGAGATCTTCGCCACCGCCACCATCCTCACCCTCGCCCCCGACCGCCGTACCGCCCGGGTCTGGCGGGCGGGTCACCACGGACTGCTCAGCCTGACCCCGGGGGGCGCCGTCGAGTACACCGAGCCGCCCCGGGGACCCGCCCTGGGCGTGGTGCCCGGCATGGGCGAGTGGCCCGAAGGCCGGCTGGAACTGCGCCCCGGCCAGTCGCTGACGCTCTTCACGGACGGCCTGTTCGAGGGCCGCACCGACCAGGGACGGCTCGGCGAGGAGGGCCTGCTCGCCCTGGCCAGGCAGCACGCCACACTGCCCGCCTCGGAGTTCGTCGACACCCTGATCGCGCGTGCCGAGGCCCTGGCCGCCGACCACGGCGGCCTGGACGACGACCTGGCCGTGGTCCACCTCACATGGAGCGCCTCGCCTGACCGCCGCCCGTGCGGCTGACCGTCCAGGGCCGGATCGTGCCGGTCGTCGCCGCGCCGCGGGTTTCATGACCGTGGCCGCGGGCGTCGGTTTCACCCAGCGGCGCCGCACGACGGAGGTCTCCGACCACCTCGTCGACCGGGGCGACTTCGACCGGTTCATCGAGGTGGTCCGGCAGATCGACGACTTCTTCGTGACGGTGGTGAAGCTCCCGGGCCGCTGAACCGCGACCGGTGGCCGCGGCCCGCGCCCCGTGGCCCGCCGCCGTCCGCCGCCGCTCAGACCCGCCGCCAGCGCGCCATCGCCCAGGAGAACACCCCGAACAGCGCCAGGCCCGCCGCGATCACCGCCAGCATCCACGGCCCGGCGGGGCTGCCCCGGAACGTCCGTAGCGTGTCGTCCAGTCCTCTCGCCCGGTCCGGGTCGGAGCGCACCGCCGCGACGACGGCGAAGCAGCCCGCGGCGGCGAACACCACGCCCCGGCTGGCCCCTCCGGCCACCCCGAGGAAGTCGACCACCCTGCGGACCCGCGCCGACATCGCGCCGGTCCGCAGGTGCTTGCGGAAGCGGCGCAGCAACGCCCGTGCCGCGATCCACACCCCCGCCCCCGCCAGGGCCAGGCCCGCCGCCCCCACCAGCCAGCGGCCCATGGGCCAGTCCAGGGCGCGCGCGGTGAGGTCCTTGGAGGTCTCGTCGCTCGACCCGCCCCCGGCGGAGCCGTTCACCGCGAAGGTCACCACGGAGTACGTCACGAAGGCGTAGAACACCGCGCGGGCCGCGGACATGAGCCGCTTGCCGGCCTTGCCCCCGTCCGGTCCCGCCGCACCGAACGCCGCCTCCGACGACCGCCACAGCGTCATCCCGGCGAACCCGACCGCCAGGGCCCAGACCAGGAACCCGCCGAAGGGCCGGTCCGCCAGCCGGGCGATCGCGCCGCCCCGGTCGGCCTGTTCCGAGGACCCGTCGAAGGCGACCCGCAGGGCCAGCACGCCGAGCAGGACGTAGACGACCCCGCGCGCCGCGAGGCCCGCCCGTGCCCCGGCGCGGATCGCCTTCCTCCCCCGCGCCCCGGGCCGTACCGCCCCCGCACCCACCGTCGTGTCCACTGCCGCCTCCCTGCCCCGACTGCCTCCGGTCCACCGGGTGCCCCGCCGCGGGCGGAACACACCCGGTGCCGCCCGTGGTGCGCGGCTGCGTGGAGCGTCCGGCCGGGGGTATCCGCGTGGTGCGAACACACTTCCGGCAGAGGGCCGGACGAGTTGGGGTTGAGGTGGAGATGGAGATCTCGAGCATCATCAGTGCCATCGTGATCGGCCTGATCATTGGTGTGCTGGGGCGCCTGGTGGCGCCGGGGCGGCAGCCGATCGGCGTGCTGTGGACGATCGTCGTCGGCATCGTGGCGGCCTTCGTCGGCAGCGCGATCGCCCATGGGTTCGGCGTCGCCGACACCGACGGCGTCGACTGGATCGAGTGGCTGATACAGATCGGCCTCGCTGCCGTCGGAGTGAGCCTGTTGTCGCGGAGCAGGTCGAGGCGGTGAGCACCGCGGTCCGGCCGGCCCCGCCCGGGCGGCCGGACCGGGTGCGGACGGCGACCGGCCCGGTCGCCGTCCTCGGCATGGCCGCACGCCGCGCGCGGTTGGGTTGCTGATGGTAAGTCACCTATGACGCGCAGGACCGAGCAGTGGGAGGGTGCCATGTCCAGTGACGACGCGGACGGCCGGACCGGCCCGCGAGACGGGCGCGACGAGACCGAGGACGAGCGCGCCGACCGGAAGTGGAGCGAGCTCATCCAGGAGGTACGGGTCGCCCAGACGGGCGTCCAGATCCTCTTCGGCTTCCTGCTGACGGTCGTCTTCACACCGCACTACCAGCGGCTCGGGACGACCGACCACACGATCTACATCGTCACGGTGGTGCTCGGCGCCTGTGCGACCGGGGCGCTGATCGGCCCGGTCTCGTTCCACCGGATCGTCTCCGGCCGCCGTATCAAACCGCAGGCCGTGCGCTGGGCCTCCCGGCTCACCTTCGTCGGACTCGTGCTGCTGCTGGCGACGATGGCCTCGTCGCTGCTCCTGGTGCTGCGGGCCGCCACGCACGACACCTATGTGCCGTGGCTCGTCGTCGCCGTCCTGGTCTGGTACCTGGTCTGCTGGTACGGGCTGCCGTTCTGGGCCCGGTACCGCCACACGCACGACTGAGCCCCCGCCCGGTCCGCGCGAGCGCCATGGCCGGGAGCCCCTCGGGTTTCCCACGCGTCCCGCACCGTCCGCGCGGGGGAGTCCACGAACCGCTCCTGCAGCGTGGCCCGTTCGACGCGGCACTCCTCGGCCTGACGTGCGCTCAGCGGCCCGGGGGGAAGACCGCCGTGCCGGTCGACGCGCTCCCGCAACTCCCTGTGCGCCGCCTCCGTGTCGCCCTCGTGCCGGGCGTGCGTTCGTACTGCGGTCCGAAACGGCGCCTGAGCGCTCCCGTGCCGCTGCCGCGCCGCGTCGTGACGACCGCGGCGAGCGCGATCAGGACGACGACCGCCCGATGTTGACGCCCGCCCTTCCGTACGTGCGACGTCGGGAGGCGCGCCCCGTCAGAGCGGCAGGTGCACATGGATGACCTTGCCGCCCGCCCGCAGCGGCGTCACCTGGATGTCCCGGGCCAGCCGACGCGCCAGCCGCAGGCCGTAGCCGCCGGGCAGGAAGCGGTCGGAGGGCTCGGGCGAGGCGGGCAGTCGGTCGTTGTGGTCCTGGACGGACAGGCGGATCGCGTCGGGGGCCACCACCACGTCGAGGGCCGCCAGTCCGCCGCCGTACCGGAAGGCGTTGGTGACCAGCTCGGAGACCACCAGCAGGCAGTCCTCGACGCGCTCCGGGTCGACGCCCGCGAGCCGGGCGCGGGCGAAGTCGCGTGCCTCGCCGACGGTGGCGGGCAGCGGCCGGTCCGCAGCGGCGGAGCGCACGATCCCCCCGCCCTCCGCGTCCAGGTCAATGCTGTACACGCGCGATCACCCCGTAGGCATCATCGGTCCTCCTCTGGTCTGCCCTGACTGGCCGGTCCTACGCTGCCTTTGGCGCGATTCACGTCGCTCTTCCGGGAGCGCGGGGAATGCTTCGCGGAGGAGGGGGTACCCGGAAGGCAACGTACGGGAACACGACATAGAGGTGCAGAGGTGCGAGGAGGAGCCGTGATCGCCCACGTGAGCGGGACAAGCACCGGGGTCGAGAGCCCCGGGGTCGACGTACTGCCGCGGATCACCGACCCGAGCAGCGTGGCCCCCGCGAGCGCGCGCCGCCTGTCGAAGCTCTTCCTCGAGCGCCTGACGGTGCTCGAGGAGGGCACGCACGAATACCAGTACGCCCGCAACACCCTGATCGAGATGAACATGTCGCTCGTGCGCTTCGCGGCCAGGCGGTTCCGCGACCGCAGCGACGAGATGGAGGACATCGTCCAGGTCGGCACGATCGGGCTGATCAAGGCCATCGACCGGTTCGACATCTCGCGCGAGGTGGAGTTCACCACCTTCGCGGTGCCGTACATCGTCGGTGAGATCAAGCGGTTCTTCCGCGACACGACCTGGGCCGTGCACGTGCCGCGCCGCCTGCAGGAGCGCCGGGTGGAGCTGGCCCGCGCCAGGGACGAGCTGTCCTCCCGGCTGGGCCGCGCACCGAAGGTGAGCGAGCTCGCGGCGCTGATGGACGTCTCCGAGGCCGAGGTCGTCGAGGCCCAGGTGGCCTCCAACGGCTACACCGCGTCCTCCCTCGACGCCGCCATGAACGGCGACGACGGCGACGACGGGGAGACGGTGCTCGCCGACTTCATCGGTGCGGTCGACCCCGCCATGGAACTCGTCGAGGACCTCGGCTCCCTCGCACCGCTCGTCGTGGAGCTGGGCGAACGCGACCGGCGGCTGCTCCATCTGCGGTACGTGGAGGAACTGACGCAGGCTCAGATCGGCGAGATCATGGGCTGCACGCAGATGCACGTCTCGCGGCTGCTCTCGCGCACCCTGGCCCGGCTGCGGGCCGGACTGCTCCAGGACGGCTGCACCGGTTGACCTCCGCCCCGTCACCCGCCACGTGCCCGCGCCCGGTCCCCTCGGGCGCGGGCACGCGAGCACCGCCTACGATGCGCGGATGACCGATCACGTCCACGTCCCGCCGGAACGCCGCTTCCGTCCGCTGGTCCCGATGACGGCCCGCGACCCGCACGAGCCGCACCGGGTCGCCACCCCGCTGGAGCTGCTCTTCGACCTGTGTTTCGTGGTGGCGGTGGCCCAGGCCGGCGCCCGGCTGGTGCACGCGGTCGCCGAGGGCCGTCCGGGGCACGGGGTCCTCGGCTACTGCCTGGTCTTCTTCGCGATCTGGCTGGCGTGGCTGAACTTCACCTGGTTCGCCTCGGCCTTCGACACCGACGACGTGCCGTACCGCATCGCCACCTTCGTCCAGATCGCCGGCGTCCTGGTGCTGGCGGCCGGGGTCCCGCGCGCCTTCGACGCCGGCGACTTCTCGATCGCCGTGGCCGGCTACATCATCATGCGCGTCGCGCTCGCCTTCCAGTGGCTGCGCGCGGCCCGCAACGCCTCCGGACCGGCACGGACCACGGCGCTGAGCTACGCGGGCGGTCTGGTCGTCGTCCAGGTGGGGTGGGTCGTCCTGCTGCTCCAGCCCGTCGGCGGGCTGTGGAACTGGGGGTTCCTGATCCTGGCCGTCGCGGAACTGGCGGTGCCCGCCTGGGCCGAGCGGGCGCACCGCACCACCTGGCACCCGCACCACATCTCGGAGCGTTACGGCCTCTTCACGATCATCGTGCTCGGTGAGTCGGTGGCCGCCGCGACGGTGGCCGTGCAGTCCGCCGTCGACGAGTTCTCCGTACTCGGCGAGCTGCTGCCCATCGCGCTCGGGGGACTGCTCATCGTCTTCTCCGCCTACTGGATCTACTTCGCCATTCCCATCCACCAGCACCTCACCAGCAACGCGCGGGCGTTCCTGTGGGGCTACGGGCACTACCTCGTCTTCGGCTCGGCCGCCGCCATCGGCGCGGGGCTGGAGGTGGTGGTGGAACAGGCCGTGCACCAGGCGCACATCTCGCAGCCGGCCGCCGCGGCCGCCGCCACACTGCCGACCGCGCTCTTCCTGCTGACGGTCTGGCTGATCCACTCCCGCAGCGCCAAGCGCGGGTTCGCCGAGCACGCGGTGCTGCCGGTCTGCGCCGTGCTGGTGCTGGCGAGCACCTTCTGCGGGAGCGCGGCGGTGCCGGTGGCGGGTGTCGCCATGGCGGCGGCGGTCGCCGTGGGCGAAGTACTGCACTCCCGCCGCCCGCCTGCCGCCTGAGAACGGCGGCGGGTGGCTCGGGTACCGGTTCCGGCAGCTGTCAGCGGCATCCCCCCCACGGGTCCCCGCCCCGCGGGCGGCCGGATCCGTGTCCGGCGGAAGGGCCGGTTCCACGGGTCCCGCCGATGATCTTCACGGGTTAGACTCCGCGGGTGTCCGAACTTCGCACACTGGTCCTCGGATTCCGGCAGGCGATCCTCGACTGCCCCGACCCGGGCCTGGTTTCCCTGGAGCGTTTCCCGCACGGCTCCTGCGGGGACGCCTCGATCCTGCTCGGCCAGTACCTGTACGAGAACGGGCAGGGCGTGTGGACCTATGTCAGCGCATGGGAGAACCGCGCCTCCCACGCGTGGATCGAGAAGAACGGACTGCGTGTCGACATCACCGCCGACCAGTTCGACGGGGTCGACGCCGCCGTGATCATCGCCTCCGGGGGTGGCTGGCACGACCGCTTCACGGTCGACCCCACCGCCTCCCACGGCGCCCTCATCGACGTTCGCGAGGACTACGCCCGCCACGAACTGCGGGACGCCTACGGCAGGCTGACCGCCTTCATCCGCCGGCACCGTCCGGCAGCCGAAGGCACGCCGCGAGCCGGCGCATGACGGCGGGCCGCACGGGCTGTGCTCGCCCCCTGTCCGGTTCGGGTACCGTTTCCGCACACGCCCGTCGGGTACACGGGAGCGAGGGAGGCAGACATGGACCTGGGTGACTGGTCGACAGCGGCCCTCGTGATCGCCGCGCTGGCCGTGGTGGTGATGCTCGCGGTGGCCGTGGTGCTTGTGGTGAAGATGGCGCGGATCCGCACTCTGCTGCGCAGCGCCGACGTGCCGCGCTCGGGCAAGCTGGCGTTCTGGGCCGCGGTGATCTACCTGGTGTGCCCCGTTGACCTGCTGCCCGACCCGATCCTCATCGACGACATCGGTGTGCTGCTGCTGGCCCTGCGCTCGCTCAAGAGCGCGGCCGACGGACAGCTGCCCGTCGGCCGCGACCGCGCCCGGACCCTTCCCAAGAGCCCGGTGGCCTGAACCGGCGGTCCGGTGGAAGGCTCAGCCCGTCTGCTCCGCGTCCCCCGGCTGCGTCTCGGGCTGGGCGACCGGCAGGCACACGGTGAAGCGTGTGTCGCCGGGGCGCGCCTCGACACGGATGTCGCCGTGGTGCTTGTTGACCACGATGCGGTACGAGATGTCCAGGCCCAGTCCGGTGCCCTCGCCCACCGGCTTGGTGGTGAAGAACGGTTCGAAGATCCGTGGCCGGATCTCCGGAGGGATGCCGGGTCCGGTGTCGCCCACCTCCACCACCAGGCGGTCGGGGCCGTCCCAGAAGGTGCGCAGCGTCAGGGTGCCCGAACCCTCCATGGCGTCCAGGGCGTTGACGATGAGGTTGGTCCACACCTGGTTGAGCTCGGCGCCGTACGCCTGGATCTGCGGCAGGCTGCGGTCGTACTCCTTGACGACCCGCACCCCGCCGGGAATCTTCGCCTGGAGCATGGTGAGCGTCGCGTCGAGCAGCGCGTGCACGTCCACCGTCTGCTGCGGGGCCCGGTCGAGCTGCGAGTACTGCTTCGCGGCCCCCACCAGTCCGGAGATCCGGGTGACGGCGTCATCGATCTCGCCCATGAGCAGTTCGGTGTCGAGGGTGTACGTGAGCCAGCGGATCGCCGCCTCCAGCCGGTCCTCGCCGACCGCGTCGCCCACGGAGTCCAGCCACTCGGCGTCGACACCGCCCGCGACCAGTGTCGAGGACAGTTCCCAGGAGCCGGCCACGCCGTGGTCGTCGAGCCAGTCCGTCAGCTCGTCCTCGGCGTCGGCCGCCCCCAGCGCCGACCGCTCGGGCGCCGACGCCATGCGTTTGATCGCGGCGTCCTGCAACTCGACCAGCTCGTGCAGCTGCCGGGTGTCGAGCCGGCCGTCCGCGATCATCGCCAGCTTGTGCCGCATGCCGGCCACGCGGTCGCGCAGCGCCGAGGTGGCCCGCACCGCGGCGGCGGCGGGGTTGTTCAGCTCGTGGGTGAGACCGGCGGACAGCGAGCCCAGCGCCAGCAGCCGCTCGCGTTCCCCGACGATCGTGTTCTGCTTGCGGTAGCCGAAGAACAGCCCCTCCAGCAGGTGCACCGCCATCGGGAACCAGCGGCGCATCGCCCCGGCGAAATCGTCGGCCGGGACCACGAAGAACTCGCAGTCGGTGACCGCCTTCAGCGAGTTGGGGTAGATCTGCTCCACCCGGTCCCCGAGGTACGCCTGCGTCGCCCCGGCGTACACGCCCCGCTGGTCGGTGCGGTTGACCTCCACCACGTCGCCGCGCACGAGCCTGCCCAGCGACACCGTGCCGCTCAGCAGCACGTAGAAGCAGGTCGCCGGGTCGCCCTCGGCGTAGACCGGACTGTTCGCCGGGACCCGCTCCACCCGGCCCTGTTCGCCCAGCCAGGCCAGTTCCTTCTCACCGAGCGACTCGAACAGGAACAGGGTCCGAAGCTGCTCCGGTCCCAGCCGGTCCGTCGTGGTCACTGCGCCTCCAGATATCGGTGCACCAGGGATACGGCCATCGCGCCCTCGCCGACCGCGGAGGCCACCCGCTTGACCGACTCGGCCCGCACGTCACCGGCGGCGAAGACGCCCGGCACGCTGGCCTCCAGGTGGTACGGGTCACGGGGGAGCGGCCAGCCCGCGGGCCGCTTGCCGCCGGCGATCAGATCGGGGCCGGTGATCACGAAGCCGCGCCGGTCCCGCTCCACGACGCCCTCCAGCCAGTCCGTGCGGGGCTCGGCGCCGATGAAGATGAACAGGAACGAGGCGTCCACGGTGGTCACCGTGCCGGTCTTCGCGTCGCGGAGCAGCAGCTGCTCCAGGTGGTCGGCGCCCTTGCCGCCGACGACCTCGGTGCAGGGGCGGACCTCGATGTTGTCGATGGCCGCGATCTGGTCGATCAGGTACTGCGACATCGAACGGTGCAGGTCCGCGCCGCGGATCAGCAGGTGCACCCTGCGCGCGTTGCGGGAGAAGTAGACGGCCGCCTGTCCGGCCGAGTTGGCCCCGCCGACGATGTAGACCTCCTGGCCCGCGCAGTTCATGGCCTCGGTCATCGCCGAGCCGTAGAAGACCCCGGCCCCGGTGAACTCCGCCAGCCCCGGCGCGTCCAGCCGCCGGTAGGCCACGCCGGTCGCCAGCACCACCGTGTGCGCGGCGATGGAACTGCCGTCGCCGAAGGTCAGCACTCGTCCGGTGCCCGCCGCCTCCAGCGCGACCACCTCCCGGGTGCTGAGGATCTCCGCCCCGAACTTCGTTGCCTGGCGGCGGGCCCGGTCGGTCAGCTGGGCGCCGGAGACGCCGTCCGGGAAGCCGAGGTAGTTCTCGATGCGGCTGCTCTGCCCCGCCTGGCCGCCGGTCGCGCGGCGCTCCACCAGCACGGTGCGCAGGCCCTCGGATGCGCCGTACACCGCCGCGCCCAGGCCGGCGGGGCCGCCGCCGACCACCACCAGGTCGTAGAAGTCGGAGGCCGGGACGGTGCTCAGCCCCACGTGGGCGGCGAGTTCGGCTTCCGTGGGCCGCACCAGCGCCGTCCCGTCGTCGGTCACCACCAGCGGCACGTCGGCGGAGGTCAGCCCGGCCGCGGTCAGCAACTGCTCGGCCTCGGGCTCCTCGGCGGGCAGCCAGCGGTAGGGCACCAGGTTGCGGGTGAGGAAGTCACGCACCTTGAAGGAGGGCGCCGACCAGCGGTGGCCCACCACGCGCGTCTGGGACGCCGTCGGGTCCGGCGTGGCGATCCACGCGTCCAGCAGGGTGTCGATCACCGGGTAGAGGTTCTCCTCCGGCGGGCTCCACGGCTTCAGCAGGTAGTGGTCGAGGTCGATGATGTTGATCGCGTCGATGGCCGCGCTGGTGTCGGCGTACGCCGTGAGCAGCACACGGCGGGCGAGTGGGAAGAGGTCCATCGCCGCCTCGAGGAACTCCACCCCGTTCATCTTCGGCATGCGGTAGTCGGCGAGCATCACCGCGAGTTGTTCCCCTCGCAGCTTGATCTCCCGCAGCGCGCTCAGGGCCTCGTCCCCCGAGGTGGCGCGCACCACCCGGTAGCGGTCGCCGTACCTTCGGCGAATGTCCCGGGCCACGGCACGGGAGACTGCGGGATCGTCGTCGACGGTCAGGATCGTCGGATTCGCCATGTGACCATCATTGCTCCAAGGGGGCCGTCGTGCGCAGCAAACCGAACAGTCGTGCTTCAAGTGCGGCGTGGGGCACCGGCACATGCCCTGGCGCTGTCCCCGCACGTGGTGACGGACGGTGCGCCGACGCGTACCGTCCGTCCGGTCAGGCGTCCTCGACCGCGACGACGGCCACGGTGTCGTAGAAGGAGAGATGGCCCGTGATCTCGGGCACCGACGCGAGCGGCTCCTCGTAGACCCAGGCGACGTCCTTGTGGCCGGCGTACGACCAGTAGGAGGCGACGCCCTTGTAGGGGCAGGTGGTGTTGGTGTCGCTGGCGCGGAAGAGCGCGAGGTCCACGTCCTGCGGCGGGATGTAGTAGCGCACCGGCAGACCGGTCTCGTGGACCAGTACCGGCCGCCGGGTCTCGGCCACGACCTTGCCGTCGATCGTGACGGTCACGTGCTGTGTGCCGGGTACCGCGTCGACGCGGTGACCGCGGCGGCTGTCCGTGGGGGGCATGGGCTTCCCTTCCTCGGTTCCGTCCGGATCCGGTGCAACGGTGGCGGCGCCGCCGCACATTCCCCGGGCGCCCCCGGGTCCCCCGCATGCACGCATCTGCGTGACTCCGGCGGCGGTGCCCCGTTGGCCCTTCAAGATCACAGCGAAGGAGGACCGCCCGATGAGCACCCGCCGCCACCAGAAGGGCCGCAAGCACCGCACGGTCAATCGCACGCCGAGGCCCGTCGCCCCCGTACGCGCCGCCGGTCCGGCCACCCCGGCCCCGCCCATCCCGTCAGGCACTCAGGCACCCGTCCCCGTTCCCGCCCCGGCCGCGTCAACGGCGCCGGTCCCGGTCCCGGCTCCTGCCGCGGCTCCCGTGCCGGCGCCCGCCGAGCCCCGCCCCGAGGAGTCCGGCCTCGCCCGTACGGCGCTCAAGACCCTCCAGCAGTTGCGCGCGGCCGGAAGGGACGGGACGACCATCGACGACCTGAGCGCCAGCGTCGGCTACCAGCCCGCGACCATCGCGCGGCACATCGACAGCCTCGCCGCCCACCACCTGGTCCACCAGCGGGACGGCCGCTGGTACGCCGTGCCGACCTCATGACCCGGGCGTGGCGGCCGGCCGGTGGCGCTCCAGGCGGGCCGGCCCCTGACGGTCGTCCCAGGTGCCCAGGACGGTGACCCCGGGCGCCGGGGGAGACCGATCGCCGTCGTCCGCCACGCCCACACCCGCAGCGCCACCGTGTCCGTCCCGGCGAACGCGGTCCGCGGGACGAGGACTTCGGCCCGGTGGCGCTCCGGAAGATCCACGACGGCGCACACCGTGGCGCCTTTCCCGGCCGCCGTGCGCGGGTGGTGGGCGGCGCGCGATGGGGCCGCCCTGTCCCAGTGGACGGGGCGGCCCCTGGCGAGCGCCGGCGGCGCCGGTCAGCCGGTGAACAACTGCTTGAGCTTCAGGCCGAGTTCGTAGACACCGTAGGCGAAGGGCGCGCCGACCCACAGCCAGGCGACGGCCATCAGCGGCAGCCGGCCGCTCCCGGTGGAGGCGTCGGCGGCGGGTGCGGGGTTCGGGGCGGTCATCGGACGGCTCCTTCCGACTCGGGTCCGGTCGTGGCCTTGGGCCCGGCGGACGGTCCGTCATGGTGGCGCGGATGGACCGGGCGTACCAGCTCGTTGGCGACGAGACCGACGACCAGCAGCACCATCATGATGACGAAGGATGTGGAGTAGAGGTCGGGACCCGTCCGTCCCGCCGACTTCTCGTGGTCGGCGATCGCGTTCACGATCAGCGGCCCGAGCACGCCCGCCGTGGACCAGGCGGTCAGCAGCCGCCCGTGGATGGCGCCCACCTCGTACGTCCCGAAGAGGTCCTTGAGGTAGGCGGGCACGGTGGAGAACCCGCCGCCGTAGAAGGACAGGATGACGGCGGCCGCGATGATGAACAGCGGCTTGGAGTCGTCTCCGGCCAGGGCGATGAGCAGGTACAACAGCGCTCCCGCACCGAGGTAGAGGCGGTAGATGTTCTTCCGCCCGACCAGGTCGGAGGTGGCGGACCAGCCGATCCGGCCGAGCATGTTGCCGAGCGACAGCAGCCCGACGAAACCGGCGGCGGCCGTGACCGACACCGGGGTGGAGGTGTTCGCGAAGAAGTCGGTGATCATCGGTGCGGCCTTCTCCAGGATGCCGATGCCCGCCGTCACGTTCATGCAGAGCACCACCCACAGGCACCAGAACTGCGGGGTGCGCAGCGCGTTGCGTGCCGACACCTGGCCGGTGGTCACGAGCGGGCGCACGGCGTCGGCCTCCGGGTTCCAGCCGGCGGGCCGCCAGTCGTCCGGGGGGACCCTGACCAGCAGCACCCCGAAGGTCATGAAGGCCGCGTAGACCAGGCCCATCACCAGGAAGGTCTGCGAGATGCCGGAGGAGTCCGCGCCGAAGGAGGAGAGCAGCTCCGTCGACCAGGGCGACGCGATGAGCGCGCCGCCGCCGAAGCCCATGATGGCGATGCCGGTGGCGAGCCCGGGCCGGTCGGGGAACCACTTGATCAGCGTGGAGACCGGCGAGATGTAGCCGATGCCGAGGCCTATGCCGCCGACGAGGCCGTAGCCGAGGACGATCAGCCAGTACTGGCGCGTGGCGGCGCCGAGGGCCGAGATGAGGAAGCCGGAGGAGAAGCAGAGGGCCGACACGCACATGGCCCACCGCGGGCCGTTGCGCTCGACGAGCGTGCCGCCGAACGCGGCCGACAGCCCGAGCATGACGATCGCCAGCTGGAACGGCAGCGCCGACTGGGTGCCGCTCAGCCCGAGCGAGGACTCCAGCGGAGGCTTGAAGACGCTCCAGGCGTACGCCTGCCCGATGGCGAGGTGGATGGAGAGCGCGGCCGGCGGTACCAGCCAGCGGCTCCAGCCCGGCGGTGCGACGGTGCGGGCACGGGTGAGGACGTCGGGTACGCCCATTGACGCCATGGCGAGTACCTCCCTGAGGGGACATGACCCCGGGGACCGTACAACTTTCATTCATCCCTGGGTAGGGGCGCCGGGCGATGAACTTGCCTTGGGGCAGGTGTGTTCGAGGGCCGCGCGGCATCCGTCCCGCCGTCGGCGGCGCCGCGCCGGAACGGCGGGGGTTCACGGGCGGGTGCGTAGGGGGCTTGGCCGGGCCTCGTCCGCCGCGCGCATGTACACGGGCCCGGTCCCGGACGTCGACCTGGCGGGCATGTACGGCGTCGACAGCCCGGAACTGGCCCGGGCCCGGCGCCGCTGCGGGCGGCCCCGGTCGGGGAGGCCGCCCGCGGCGGTGTGTGGGGAGGTCACTGGTCGATGGTGTAACCGTCCCCGTAGACCTTCCACTTGAGCGGGGGGTCGAGGTCGAGGTTGCCGGTGTCGAGGAAGACGCGCTGCTCCGTGTCGACCCGGCTGGTGTCGCTGTGCGCCTCCTCGGTCTTCATCGCCGCCGTGCGCGCGTCGAGGAAGGCGTCGATGTACGCCGTCTCGTCGCCTCCCTGCGCGGGGGTCCTGGCCTGGGACAGGGCGGTCCTGCGGATGCCGCCGAAGCTGACCTCGTCCTCGCCCGGGCCGTGCATGACGATCGCGTCGTAGTACGCGAACTGGCCGAGCGCACGCAGTCCGTCGGCCTTGGCCTGCCTGACCGCGGGGTCGAAGTAGACGCGGTCGCGCTCGTCGTTCTGCGCCTGCTGGAACGCCGCGTCCGCGGCGGCGCTGCGCCAGGCGCTCTCGAAGCCGGAGCCGAGGCCGCTGTGCGAGTCGGTCCCGTTGACCCGGCGCAGTGCCGGCAGGTAGCGGGCGAGCGGGTTGCCGGGCCTGCGGTCGGTGTACAGCTCGACGAGCTCGAGCATGTCCCCGGTCCCGGAACAGAAGCCGATGATGCCCGCGGTGTAGCCGCGGCCGTCGCCGATGTCCTCGATGTACTTGTACTGGGCCTTCCAGTCCAGGGAGGAGTTCTCGGCGCTGGACACCAGCTGCATGGCGATGTCCTTCTTGCGGGGGTCGTCGAGCCCGGCCCCGGCCGCCGCGGCGGCCGGCCGTCCCGGCGCGGCCGAGGCGAGGGTGCCGGCGCCGACGGCCAGGACGCCCGCGGTCAGCGCGGCGGTGGCGTAGAGGACGGCACGTCGGCGGGGGAGGGTGCGTGCATGACGGTGTGGGGGGATCTGCACGGGTGACTCCGTGGGTCGGAAGTTAGGAAACCTTCCTAACAGCGTCACATTGAAGCACCGAGCCAGGCGAACGCCAAGAGGTTCGAACAAAAGCGCCGCAAGTCATCTGACCGCAGGTTCAAGGGAGTTGACGGCGCCCCCTGGACGCCCGGCCGTGTCCGCCAGTGCGTCCCCCGCATGCGCGCCACGCGGCGCCGATGCAGTCTGGACGGGAAGAGGCGGAGGAGGTGATACCCGTGCCGGACGGGTCCCCTCCCGCTTCGTCCCGTCCCGACGCCGGGGAGCGGACGGGCAAAGGCCTGCTGGCACCGGCGCTGTTCGCGATGATGGACGGCGTGCGGGCGCACACGGGCGGGATCTACCTCCTCGCGCCCGGCGAGCCGGTGCTGGAGATGGCCGTGATGGCCGGCCTGCCCCGCGCCTTCGCCGCGCCCTGGGAGCGAGTCGGGCTGGGCGCCCCGATCCCCGTGGTGGAGGCGGTGCGGGAACGCAGGCTGGTCTGGGTCGGCAGCGAGGAGGAGATGGCGCGCCGGTACCCGCGGATAGCGCTCGTCCTGCCGTACCCGTTCACCCTCGCCGCACTGCCCGTCGCGACCGCCGACGCCGTCTACGGCTCCGTATTCGTCACCTGGCCGGGCGCCCATCCGCCCGAGCTGTCCGACTGGGAGCGCGAGCACCTGGAGGCGGCCTGCGGCCGGCTCGCCCGGAGTCTGGAGTACGAGGCGGCCGCGGGCCGGCCGGTCCGGCGCGGGCAGGACGTGACGATCGGCGCCCCGGTCACCAGGGTCTCCTCGGGGGTCGAGGCGGTGCGCATGGTGGGCCGGCTGCCGGAGGGGCTGTGCTCCCTCGACCTGGACGGACGGGTCACCTACGCCAACGGGGCGGCCTCCCGCCGGCTGGGCGTACCGGTGCGCAAGCTGCTCGGGCAGCCGTTGTGGCGGACGCTGCCCTGGCTCGACGACTCGGTGCACCAGGAGCGGCACCGCGCGGCGCTGATCAGCAGACAGGCCACCTCGTTCACCGCGTTGCGCCCGCCGGGCGACTGGCTCACCTTCCAGCTCCATCCCAGCAGCAACGGCGTCAGCGTGCTCATCTCATCGGCCCGCGGCCCGGTGGCGCGGGACCCCGCGTCTCTCGCGGCGCGGGGTCCGGCGCAGCCCGCGATCGGCCTGGTGGCCGTCTCCCACCTCGTGAACCTGTCCGGGGCGCTCACCGAGGCCGTCAGCGTGCAGGACGTGATCGACCTGGTCGCCGACGAGATCATGCCCGCCGTCGGCAGCCGGGTGGTGGCCGTGGTCACCCCGGAGGCCGGGAGGATGCGCGTGCTCGGCCACCGGGGCTACCGCGATCCGTCGATCCTCGACCGCTACGACGGCATGGCGATGTCCGTGCCGACGCCCGTCGCCCAGGTGCTCGCCGGCGGTGCGCCGGCGTTCATGGAGTCCGAGCGGGAGATGCGGGAGCGCTTCCCCGACCGCCCGCCGGTCTGTGACGGCATGGCGGCGTGGGCCTACCTCCCACTGATCGCCTCCGGTCGCGCCGTCGGCACCTGCGTTCTCGGGTATCCGGAACCGCACCGCTTCGGGGCCGACGAGCGGGCCCTGCTGACCAGCCTCGGCGGGCTGATCGCCCAGGCCCTGGAGCGGGCGCGGCTCTACGACGCCAAGCACCGGCTGGCCCACGGCCTGCAGTCCGCGCTGCTCCCGCGGACCCTGCCGGCGTTCCCGGGCCTGGAGGCGGCGGCGCGGTACCTGGCGGGCACCGAGGGCATGGACATCGGCGGCGACTTCTACGACCTGCTCCGCGTGGGGGACCGGCCGGCCGCCGTGATCGGCGACGTGCAGGGGCACAACGTCGCCGCGGCCGGTCTGATGGGCCAGGTCCGTACTGCGGTGCGGGCGTACTCCGCCGTCGGTCAGTCCCCCGGCCAGGTCATGGAGTGCACGAACCGGCTGCTGGTCGATCTGGCCGTGGATCTGCTCGCCAGCTGCCTGTACCTGCACCTCGACCCGGACGGGCAGCGGGCGATGGCGGCGGGGGCCGGCCACCCGCACCCCCTGCTGCGGGACCCGGGCGGCCGTGTGCGGACGCTCGACCTCGCCCAGGGACCGCTGCTGGGCATCGACGCGGAGGCGGTCTACCGCACCGTCGAGTTCCCGTTCCCGTCAGGGTCGGTCCTCATGCTCTACACCGACGGGCTGGTCGAGTGCCCGGGGACGGACGTCGACGCCGAGTTGGCCGGCCTCTCGGACTACCTTTCGGCGGCCGGTGAGCTCTCGCTGGACCGGGTCGCCGACGGCGTGCTCGCCCTTACCGCCGAGCGCCGGCGGCGCAGCGACGACATCGCGCTGTTGCTGTTGCGCTCCCTGGCGCCGCCCCGGTCACCCGGACGCGAACGGGGCGCCGCGCGCCGTGGTGAGACGGCGCGCGGCGCCCTTCGTGATCCGCGGGTCAGCCCTGGCGGGCCTTGAAGCGGGGGTCCCTCTTGTTGATCACGTAGACGCGGCCGCGGCGGCGGACGATCTGCGAGCCGGGGGCGTTCTTGAGGGAACGCAGCGAGGCACGTACCTTCACCGCTCGCCTCCTTTCAGGCGGTTCTTGATCCGCCCATGCCAACGCGGGGAGGGCACGGTTTCTTCCCCGTCGTCCGGGTCCGTGCCGCCCAGCGGACCGGGACCGGTGAAGTCCGGGCCGGGGGACGCGGGCGACTCGAAGCCCGGCGACCCGAATCCGGGCGACTCGAATCCGGACTCCGCGATGCCCGCGACCTGCGGCTCCGGGACCTCGTACGCCGGGATCCGCGGGGGGCGGCGGGCCGTACGCCGCGCTGCGCGGCGCGCAGACCGCCTGAGCCTGCGGGCCCGCACGCGCCCGGGGGCGCCCTCCGCGTTCGCGGAGCGGCGCCCCCGGGGGGGTCCGTCTGGATCGGGCCGCGGGTCAGCGGCGGTGGTGGTGGAAAACATGGTGGTGACGGTGCAGGCGGTGCCCGTGCCAGCGGTGGTGGTGACGCTTGCCGTGGTGGCTGTGGTGGCCGCGGCCGTGGTCGCCGTGCGTGGCGTGCGTGCCGTGGGCGCGGACGGACTCCGGCGTGACGGCACCGGCGCCCGCCGCACCGCCCAGGACGACGGCCACGGCCACACCGACCGCGGCCACGAAACGGGAAACGCGCATGGATCGACTCCTGTCTCCGCGGGTGCCGTGGGCACCCGCACGGGTGGGACACCAGAAGCGTCGGGCCTGGGCCGTGTCCGTTAAGGTGCGGCACGCCCGTATAGCACTCGATTTGCTGGAATATGACGTTCTGGGGAACCGGCGCCTGTAGGCGATCCGTGGAGCCCCGCGCCGCCGCGCCGCCGCGCCGCCGGGCGGAGCCGCAGGCCAGGGCCGGTGCGACGTTTCGGTCGTGGCGTCCGGGGCAGGTGCCACACGTTCCGGCCCCGCGACGGGGACGGCGCACCGATAGGTGATGGTGACGGTGGACGACTCCGGCTTCGGCACCCTGCTGAGCGGGCTCCTGCAGCGTTCGCACGAGGTCGCCCCACAGGACTGGGGCGCCGCCCTCGCACGTGCCGCCCACGAGGTGGGCCTGGACGACGTCACGGTCCTCCTCGCCGACGTCCAGCAGTCCAGGCTCGTCCCGCTGCCCGGCGCTCCGGCCGCACCCGCCCGCCGCGCCGTGGCCGTCGACGGCACGCCCGCCGGCGCCGCCTACCGGACGGTCTCGCTGCGCCTGAGCGAGCGGGGCGACCGGATCACGATGTGGTTCCCGCTCGTCGACGGCGTGGAGCGGATCGGCGTCATGGAGGTCGTCGCCCACCGGATCGACCCGGAACTGCTCGCCCGTTGCCGCGCGCTCGCCGACGTCACGACCCTGACGATCGTCTCCAAGACGGGGTTCAGTGACGACATGCTGCGGCTCGTCCGCAGCCGGCCGATGAGCGCCGCCGCGGAACTGGTGTGGGCCTTCCTCCCGCCGCGGACCCTCGGCACCGCCGAGGTGACCTCCAGCGCGGTGCTGGAACCGGCCTACGAGATCGGCGGCGACGCCTTCGACCACAGCCTGCAGGACGACCACCTGCACCTGACGGTGGTCGACGCGATGGGCCACGACCTCGCCTCGGGACTCGCGGCGGCCGTCGCGCTGGCCGGCTGCCGGGCGGCCAGGCGGGCCGGCGCCGACCTGGGCGAGATCGTCAAGACCGTGGACGAGACCCTGGCCGAGTGGATCCCGGACCGGCTCGCCACCGCGGTCTTCGCCGACCTCGACGTCCGCAGCGGCCAGTTCGCGTGGGCGAACTGCGGGCACCCCCCGCCCCGGCTGATCCGCGCCCGGCACGTCGTCACCGGCGCCCTGGAACGCGACCCGGACCTGCCCCTCGGACTCGGTCCCGAGTACGGCGCCCGGCCGCGTTCCGTCCACTCCACGAGCCTGGAGCCCGGTGACCGGATCCTGATCCACACCGACGGTGTGACCGAGTGCCGCGTCGAGGGCGGCGACGAGTTCGGCGAGCGGCGCCTCACCGAGTACGTCGTGCACGCCACCGCGCTCGGAGATCCCGCGCCGGAGGTCCTGCGGCGGCTCGTCCACGCCATCCTGGCGCACCGGCACGGGCGTCTCGACGACGATGCCACCGTCCTGCTCGCCGAGTGGCATCCCACGCGCTGAATCGGGGCGCCCGGGGTTTCCGCCGCGCGCCTTGGGCAGCCGCACAGCGTGACCGCGCGCCCACGCCCTGGTCGGCACGGTCCGTACCGTGGCCACCGCGCAGCGCGACGCCCCCCCGCTGCGACGTGGATCGATGCGGAAAGCATGTCATGATCAGGAATGTTATGTCGTGTAAATCACGTTCGAATGGGTATGCGGTGTCGTAGACCTGAGGAGGCGCCCAGCCGTGGACACACGCAACGGCCACCCGACCAGTACCCGCATTCCCCGCGACCAGCAGATACGCACGTGCCGGCCCGCTGTCGTGAAGGAGGGCCGGGGCAATCCGCCGCAGCGGGAGCCCGACAGCGGCAAGGACTGGAACATCGTCAGGGGAGAGGACTGAGGGACCCGAGCCCCCGTGTGACGGAGCGGGACCACTGCCCGGCGCCGGTGGGAAAGCGGAAGCGGTCGTGCGGACCGCGGGCGCGCCCACCGGTGGGGTGGTGGTTCCGCTCAAGCGCGCGTCGTCGGTCGGCGGCGTGCGGCGCGGGCGCCGACCACGTGATGAGCGGCGGCCGTACGGCAGCGCGCAGCGGGCCGACCCGGCATCGGTCAGGCCCAGCCCGACGAGCGTCCCGGTGCGGGCGGCCTCCCGCAGCGTGCGGGGCTCGAAGCCGTCGAGCATGAGCGTGGCGCGGCGGAACATCGTGAAGTCGCCCGGGCGGTCCACGGTGCCCAGGACAGGTGGACGAAGCGGGCGCCGGGGCCGCCCTGGACGTAGGGCCCGTGACGTCGAGCCCGCCCGGGGCCTCACGGATCCGGCAGTCGAGGTCCCCCGTCGCCTCCTCGGCGTCACCGGGCCGGGGGTCCGGGAGTTCCGCGGGGCGGGTCGCCGAAGGCGCGGCAGGGCAGGTCGCGCGCCTCGATGCGGATCCGCACGGTCAGCCGCCCGCGGTGACGAGCCGGAACTCCAGGCACACCACGGGCGTCGTGTCCGCGACAGGAGTGCCCGCACGCTCCCAGAAACGGCGGTGCCCGGCCCGCCAGTCGGCGAGGGAGGCGTCCCCCTCGCCCTCGGCGGCGGCGTGCTCCCACGTCACGTCCACGAAAGCCGTCACCTCCACGCCCGTGATCTCGATGACGCCGACGCAGTGGCTCTCCCGGTCCAGCAGGGCCAGCCGCTCGCCGACGAACTCCAGACCCTCGGTCTCCTCGACGTACTCGGACAGCAGCCCGGTCGTGGCGGTCTTCTTGCCCGCCAGGACCAGGGAGTTGAGCTCGTCCCGCAGCGCGTCGGGTGTGCCGAGCTCCATGGAGCGCATTCCGTCGACCCGCGGCCACATCGTCGTATCGCCCCTCGGTGCGTGGGAGTGCCGTCCGCCGGATCATCACACGACGGGCGCCACCTCCGCCAGGAACGGCGGGTCCACGCCCGCCCGCCCGCAGGTCAGAGCCGCGACCCGCGCGGCGAGCGCCGGGGCGCCGGCCACCGCGGCCGGCACGGGACCGCCGTCCGCGGCCGCGCGCAGTCGCCTGCGGGCCCCCCCGTGCCGAGCAGTCCGGCGGAGAGGAGACCGGCGAGCAGGCCCGCCATGAAGGCGTCACCGGCGCCGATCGTGTCGACGACGCGCACCGGGTGGGCGGGGACCCGGTGCCGTCCGCCCGAGGCCCAGTGGGCGTCGGAGCCTTCCGCGCCCCGGGTGAGGACGACCAGGCGCGGACCGCGGCGCGCCCAGTCGGCGGCGACCTCCACGGGATCGCGTCCGGGGTGGAGCCGGCCGAGGTCCTCCTGCCGGCCTTCGCCACGTCGGCGAGGGCCACCGGCCGTTCGACGCGGTCCCGCCCGGCCCGGCGACCACGTCGGTCAGCGTCTCGCCGGCGACCAGAGTGGCGGGCGTCGTCACGGCCGCACCAGGATCTTGCGGCCGATGCCCGCCGTGAAGCGCTCGATGGCCTGCGGGTAGTCGGTGAGCGGGAAGCGGTCGCTGATGAACACCCCGGGGTCCAGCACCCCGGCGGCGAAGAGCTCGGCGGCCCGCTCGTAGCTGTGCGGGACCGCCATGGAGCCCGTGATGGTGATCTCCTCGTTGTCGATCCGGTACGGCTCGATGACCGCGCGGGCGGCGTAGTCGGCGACGCCGAACTGCAGGAAGGTGCCGCCCCTGCCGACCCTTCGCAGCCCGTCCTGGATCGCGGCGGCGTTGCCGGTGGCGTCCACGACGACCTCCCAGCCGCGGGGGCGGACGATCTCCTGCGCCGAGGCGGCCGTGCGGTCGCAGCCCAGCAGCCGTGCGGTGGCGAGCCGTTCGGGGTTGACGTCGACGACGTCCACGCTCGCCGCCCCCGTGCGCTCGGCGAGCTCCAGCATCATCAGGCCCGTCGTTCCGGAGCCGTAGATCAGCACGTGGGCGCCGAGCCGGCTGCGCGGCACGTCGTAGCCGCGTACGGCGCACGACATCACGGGTGTGGTCCTCGCCGTTGGCGTTCACCGTGATCCGCGCGTCCGTCATCCCTCCCTCACCGCAGCGGCGGGGGCGCCGGCCCGCGCGACGGCGCGTCGCAGGGTCCTCTTGGTCAGGTCTCCGGCCAGATGCCGCTTGTAATCGGCCGTTCCGCGGTGGTCGGTGACGGGCGAGCAGCTCGCCGACGCCACGCGCCCGGCCTCCTCGAAGAGCTCCGGCGACGGCTCGCGGCCCTCCAGGAGCTCCTGCACCGCCTCCGCGTGCAGCCCGTCGGCGCCGACCGCCGCCAGACCCACGCCGACGTGCCTCATGCGCCCGTCGTCGAGGGAGAGCGCCACGGCGGCCGCCGCCAGCGTCCAGTCGCCGGCCTTGCACTCGAGCTTCTCGTACGCGCTGCCGGAGTCCGGCCGGACGGGGAAGCGTACCTCGGTGAGCATCTCCCCGGCGCCGACCGCCGTCTCGTACGGGCCGCGGTGGAAGTCGGCCATGGTGACGCTGCGTTCGCCGTCCGCGCCGCGGATCACGGCGACCGCGTGCAGCGCCGCGCACACCGCCGACAGGTCCTCGGACGGGTCGGCCTGGCACAGCGAGCCGCCGAGGGTGCCTCGGTTGCGCACCGGCGGGTCGGCGATGACCCGCTCGGCGTCGTGGATGATCGGGAAGTACCGGCCGACCAGAGGCGACTCCAGCAGCGTGCGGTGCCGGGTGAGGGCGCCGACCCGCAGCTCGCCGCCGGTCTCGTCGATGTGGTCGAGCTCGGTGAGGTCGTTGATGTCGACCAGCACCTCCGGCCCGGCCAGCCGCAGCTTCATCATGGGGAGCAGGCTGTGCCCTCCCGCGAGGACCCTGGCCTCCTCGCCGAAGCGCCCCAGCAGTTCCAGGGCCTCCTCCACGCTCTGCGCCCGTTGGTACTCGAACGAAGCGGGTACCTGCACGGCACCCTCCTTCCCTGCCCGGACGGTGGACGGTGTGGGTCGATGCGGGGTGGTGCACGTGGGGGGAACACTCGCGCCGCGGACGAGGTCGGTCAACGGCAACTGCAGAGAATGGTCAATCCTGACTGACGCAGTTGACGCTCGAACAGATGTAATGGCCCCCTGAGACACACGCAGTTGCGGGCCTTCGTCGCCGTGGCCCGACCGGGATCGGTCAAGGCCGCCACCGAGTCGTTTGGTGTCACCCGCGGAGCCCGAGCCGATCGACCTCGTGGGTGTCGCCAAGGGCGCTGTGCTCAAGCGGGCCATGCCGGCCGCAGTCGCGGTCGTGGTGGTCGTCGCGGTCGTCCTGCTCGTCGTCTGGCTCGTCTGAGGCGCCGCGATGCGTGAGCTCGCGGACTCACGCCGGACTCGCCCGCCTCAGCTCGCCGGTCGTCCTCGACGCCCTCACCCCAGGAGACGGCCGTCTCGATCGCCGCCCAGATCATCGCGGGGCGGCGCGGCGGCTCTGGGTCCCCGCTCGGCGGCTCGGAGGGGCCGATCCACGCTGCGGCGGTCCACGCGGGGTCCGGCGACCGCTGATGGGCCATGATCCGCGGGAGAACACGGCAACGCGGATCGGGGAAACGTGCCGGCTTCGCAGTGGCCCGCCCATCTCCGCGCTCCCGCGGCGGCTGCCAGGCGCCGCCCGGCAGCCGCCCTCACGGCCCACGGGGAGGAACGGGCTTCACGAAGGGCCTCGGGCAGGCCGACGTCGGGGACAGCGCACGGTCCGCGGTCGCCTGCACCGGTCCGACGGGCGGGCGCTTCGGCCCGGGCGGCTCACCCCGCGTCGGCTGCCGTGAAGGAGACCTCCGCGGTGTCGACGGTGCCGCCGCGGCGCCCGGGAGCGCTCTGGTGCTGCCAGTAGAGGTTGGTGTGCGCGATCACCAGCTCCGGGCCGGGCGCCCCGTAGGAGCTGAGGTCCTCCGTGGTGTGCGCGTCGCCGACGAGCGTGACGTCGTAGCCGCGGACGAGCCCCCCGTGCAGGGTCGAGCGGATGCAGGCGTCGGTCTGGGCGCCCGTGACGACGAGCCGGCCCACGCGGCGGTCGGCGAGCACCGCCTCCAGCTCGGTGTCCTCGAAGGAGTCGCCGTAGAGCTTGTGGATCAGCGGCTCCGACTCCTCGCGCACCAGCTCCGGCACGTACTGCCAGCTCTCGCTGCCCTTCTGGAGGCCCTCGTCCGAGTGCTGCACCCAGATCACCGGCACGTCCTCGGCCCGTGCCTTGCCGATCAGGGTGTTGATGTTCGCGATGACGTCGTCCCGGTTGTGGGATCCGGTCACCACCCCGTTCTGGACGTCAATGACGAGCAGCGCGGAGTTCGGACGGTCGGAAAGGGTCGTCATGGGGACTTCCAGTCTCTCGTCACGGTTCCTGTGTCGTCCCCACCCTAGGCCGCGCCACTGACAATCGGGCCCGGACGGCCCGGCCCGGGTTCCTTGCTGCCCTAGTCGAGCGGGTCCAGCGTGATGTACGCCTGTTGCTGGCCGGGGTCGTTGACCAGCGACTCGTGGTTGCCGACGTCGTCGAAGGCGAAGGCGTACGCCTTGCCGTCGGCCATCCGCGCGTGGATCTCACGGGCGTAGTGGTTGGTCACGGCGTCCTGGTAGAAGCCGGCCGCGCTCGTGTCCGGCGATCGAGGCGTCGGGTGCCGGGGTCGGCGGGTGGCCCCCGGCCGGCCAGGGGTGGAAGGTACCGCCCGCGTCGGCCCAGCCCTGGCGGCCGGTTGCGAGCTCGGTGCCCAGGTCGTAGAGGTGGACGGGCTCGTTGCGGCCGGAGTTGTTGGTGAACGTCAGCGGGATGGTGGCGGGGACGGCGGCCACGGCGCGGGGGGACGAGGTGCCGAGGACGGTGAGGCCGACCGTCGTCAGCAGCGCGGCGAACAGGGCCGGGAACCGCTTGCGTGGGATGTGCACGTGCTTCCTCCTTGTGTGGTGCGGAGGTGCGCCGCGAGGGCGGTAAAGCTCGTGAGAGCGCTCTCAAGCGTCAAGCCCTGATGAGGGCATGTCAATCCATTGCGGGATTGTTGATGGGGACAAAGCCGGCCCCGCCCGGCGGCGCCGTCTCAGCCCGCGTGCCGCAGCCAGACGTACGCGACCGGCTGCGGCACGTTCCACTCCGCGGCCTGCTCCGCGGGCACGGGGAGGAACCCTGCCCCGAGGTGGCACCGCAGGGCGCCGGCGTTGTCGGGGTGGACGCGCAGGAAGACCTCGGCCAGACCGGTCAGCCGGGCCCGGGCGGTCAGTTCGGCGATCAGGCGCCGCCCGACGCCTCGGCCGCGGGCGGAGGGTGCGACGATGACGCGGGCCAGTTCGACCTCGTCCCCCTCGGCGTCCAGCCAGAGTTCGCCGTAGCCCACGAGCTCCCGCCCGTCGTACAGCAGGTACGCCTCGACGTCCTCCGCGTCCCGCCAGCCCGCGACGACCTCGTCCGGCACCGGGTGCTCCTGCCGGCCGCACCACAGGGCGACCTCGCGCGCGGTGGCGGTCCAGCCCGCCACGGCGCGGGCGTACGCCGGTTCGGGCCCGCCCGGCTCGTCGGCCCGGAGCAGCTCCATCGTCCCCCGTCTCTCGCGTCCGGCCGACGACCCTACCTGCGCACCGTCGCCCGCCGCACCCGGTGCCGCAGCAGGCCCCTGCGACGGCGCTGCCGCGCCCACACGTCCCCGGGAAGCCGGCCCGGCGGGGGCGTATCCGTGCTCCCTACGGCGTCCGGCGCGCGGACCGTCACGGCCGCTCCGGCTCCGACCCGGCCGCCACCTGCCGCAGCGTCCGGCCCGAGCGGGCCGAGCGGGCGCGCCGGGGGTCGGTGGAGTGGTGGGCGCAGGCGTGCTCGTCGACCCGCTTGACCAGCAGCCACGCCTCGCGGTTGCCGTCCGGGCCGCCGTGGGTGCGGGTGAGGGAGTAACCACCGCGCAGCTTCGTGCCGTTCGGCCGGAACGAGGCGTGACCGTGTGCCAGTGCCTCCGCCAACGGGCCGTGGGTGAGCGGCCGGTAGCCGCCCTCGTCCCAGACGACGACTGTGCCGCCGCCGTACTCCCCGGAGGTGATGACGCCCTCGAAGTCCGCGTACTCCAGCGGGTGGTCCCCGGTCGGTACCGCGAGGCGCTTGTGATGGGGATCGCCGGACGGACCCTTGGGGACGGCCCAGCTCTTCAGCACGCCGTCCACCACGAGCCGGAAGTCGAAGAGCATGCTGCTCGCGTCGTGGATCTGCACCACGAAGAACACCCCGGCATCCCACGAATGAGGCGGCGCTCGATCGCGTGCCCGCACAGCGCACACGCAGGCGCGCGTCAACGCCCCCCGGCCTCGCGGATGCTCGCCTCCAGCGCCGCCATCAGGTCCATGGCCGGCACCGGCTCCTCCAGCCCCGCCCCCGTCATCTTCGCCACCACCAGCTGCCTCAGCGCTGCCGCGTACTCGTCGTGGAGCTCGGCGATCTCCCTTCCGGCATGCTGGTCCATCAGCAGCACGGCAAGCTCCAGCTCCCGCTCCGTCACCGGCGCCGGCGAGGACAGATCGCCGGGCTCGCGAATCTCCTCCGGCCACAGCAGCGTGTGGAGCACGAGCATCCCGAGCCGTGGCCTCAGCACTGCCAGCCGCAGCCGGGTGCGCAAGGTGACCTTGGCGACCGCCACGCTGTCGTGCCGTGCCAGGGCCTCAACCGCAACGCATACGGCCGCTGCCCCTGCTCCCCGGCCGCGCCGACCCAGTACGGGCGGGAGTAGAGCACCGGGTCGACGTCGCCCGCGTCGATGAACCCCAGGACCTCAACCGTGCGCTTCGTCGGGGGGAGCGCGGCCAGGTCCTCCCCGAGGAGCGCGACGGTCCGGCCGTCCGGTCGCTCACACCCGCGCGCGATCTCCGACTGCGGGACCTCCACGCCCTCACTCTCACACACCCTCCGGTGCCTGATCCCGGAGCCATCGCGCGCATGAACCCGATCGAACCCCGTGCCGTGCTCCTCGGTCGCCGAGTAGAGGCGGACGGGCAGGCTGACCAGGCCGAAGCTGACGTAGCCGGTCCAGATCGCGCGCATAACGACAGCGTGGAACCCGGGGCGGTACACCGTGCGAGGTGCTGCTCCGGGCCAGTGACGTCCCGGGTGAACCCGGCTGGCCACGGCCGGGGACCGATCAAAGTGCGACCAAGGTGAGGACGTGCTTCGATGTTGACATGTCCACTTTGTCAGCCGAGAGGCAGAGGCTTCGCCCCCACGCAAAACCTCGCCGCAACTCCCTCACTTCCCTCATGCCGCAACCACTACGCCAGGGCTACGGCGCGTGCTACAAGTGCAGCTGCATCATGTTCGTTGGCGAAGGGTTTGAATGCGGACGCTGCGGACACTCCTTCTCGGACCACTACTGAGGAAGACGGCGTCCGGGGCCTGTCGGCTGCTGTCAACCGACAGGTCCGTTCAAGCTCACGACCCGGATCGCGTCCGGGTTCCACCAGTACGTGCGCCAGTAGACGACGGGGAAGCCCTCGCCCTCGAGGAACGTCACCTTCACCTGGACCGCGTGCCGCCCGTACCGGTACCGGATCTTGTGCCAGACCACGCCGTCGTGCCACTGGCCGCCCACGCGCCCCGGCCAGGTGGTCGACGCCAGGTCCTCCAGCTCCGTGACGCGTTTGCCCTTCCAGACCTTGTCGGCCACGCTCACCAGCAGGTCCTCCATGGTGACGGCCGCGTCCGTCCACGAACCGTGCGTGGCGGCGAAGCGCGCGAGGCGCGGCGTGACGCCCTGCGCCAGCAGCTGCGCGCGGCCCGCCCTCTCGTGAGCGCTGCCCGGCGCGGACAACTCGGCGACGTGCAGTGCCTTGCCGATGTCATGAGTGGCCGCGCCGAAGCGCACGGCTCCACGGTCCACGACCAGGGACGGCTGTACTCCCGGGCCCACGCGAGCAGTTCGCACGCCACGTCGTGCACGAGCCGCAGATGGGCCGCGAGCCGCGGCGGAGCCCCCACGTCCTTCAGCAGCCGTAAGACCTCCGGCGGCAGTGGCCGCTCCCGTCCCTGGGCGAGGGCCGGTCGAGGTCCGGCGTCCGCTCGGGATCTCCGACATCGGCGGTGGCCCCTGCGGCGCGCAGCGCGGCGCCGGCCGACGCGGCGTGCCCCTCCGGCACGTTCCGCAGTACGACGACTGGGGTCCGGCCCGTGAGGGCCCGGCAGTGCGCGGCGCCAAGACCGGTCAGCCGGCGACGACGTCGGTCGCCCGGGGCCCCACATTCCTGAGCACGGCCGTCACCGGCACCTCGTCGCCTTCCGCCCCGGTGCGTACCCCTGCCATGCGCCCTCCCCGTCGCTCCCGGCCGTCCTGCCGCCCGGCCCTCCGCCGTGGACAGCGTGCCCGAAGCCGCGCCGGACGGGAACTCCGCGTGCGGCGTGCCACCGTACGGCCCGGGTGCCCCCACTTCCCCTCCGCTTCCTGTGAGAATGCCCGCGACCGCTGCCCCCGCCCCGACCGCTGGAGGACGACGACGCATGGGTGGACACCCCGAAGGCCTCCCTCGGCCCGCGCTTCCGCAGGCCCCGCCGATCACCTGTGACGAGCCCGGGTCCTTCGCCCGGAGCGTCTTCCAGGAGCGGCACCCGATGCTGATCCGCCGCATCCTGGACGCCGTCCCCTACGGCCCTGAGCGCCGCCGGGACTTCGCGGCGCTGCTGGAGGAGTCGCGCTCCGGCACGGTCGCCCCGTTGCCGCGGGACGCGCCGGACCGGGCGGCGTGGGAGGAGTGGGGCGCGGGGCGCTTCGGGCGGCCGTGGCCCGAACTGCCCTTCCTGTGGGCGGAGTCGTATTTCTACCGTCGGCTGCTCGACCCCGCCGGGTACCTCGCCGCCGGGGCGTGGCACGGCGTGGACCTGTTCGCGCCGTTCAAGGACGCCGAGCTGGACGGTCCCGGCTTCGCCGCCGACCTCGCCGCGATGGACGGGCTGCCCGCGCTCGCCCCCGCCGACCGGGAACACACGCTGCTCGCGGCCGCCGTGTGGGGCAACCAGGCCGACCTCGGCTTCACCATGGTGGCCGAGGCGACCGGCCCCGAGGCGGCCGGCACGCTCGTCGCTGACGCGTCGGAGCGGTTGTGGTCCCTGCTGGACGGCGGCACAGTCGTCGTGGTCACCGACAACAGCGCCCGCGAGGTCCTGGCCGACCTCGCCCTCGTCGACGACCTCCTCGCGAGCGGACGCGCCGCCGAGGTCCACCTGCTCGTCAAACCGCACCCGTACTACGTCTCCGACGCCACCACCCAGGACGTTCTGTCCTGCCTGCGCCGGATGACCGCCGCCCCCGGCGAGGCCGCACGCATCGGCGGACGGCTGCTCGCGGCCCTGCGCGAGGGCCGGCTCGTCCTGACCGCGCACCCCTTCGCCTGCGCGCCGCTCGGCTACCGCGACATGCCTGACGACCTGCGGGAGCGCTTGGCGGCCGCACGGCTGACGGTGATGAAGGGCGACCTCAACTACCGCCGCCTGGTGGACGACCGGCTCTGGCCCCCGACGGTGCCGTTCGAGGACGTCACCGCCTACTTCCCGGGTCCGGTCGCCACCCTTCGCACCCTCAAGTCCGACACCGTCGCCGGGCTCGCCCCGGAGACCGTCGCCCGGCTGGACGCCGACGGCACCGCGTGGCGCATCAGCGGCACGCACGCCCTGATCCAGGTCACGGTCCCGGGATGACGGCCCCTGCCGTCAGCGTGCCGCCGTGGCGGCCTGCCCTGGGGAGGCCAGTCCCGGCGGGGCAGCCGCCAGCGCGGAGCGGATCGCGTCGACCAGGGCCAGCGCCGCCTCCTCGGTGAGTTCGACGGCGACCCGGGCCGAGGGCCCCAGCGCCGGGTTGAGGAAGTCGATGTTGACGGTGTGCTCGTACGGCGCGTGCTGCGGGTGGTCGACGTAGACCATGGCCTCGGTCAGCCCGAAGTAGCCCAGGGCGCCCTTGCCGCTGCCGTCGATGCGGATCTTCTCGGTGAGGTACGTGCACATCAGAGGTGCTCCCTGAAGAAGGCCAGGACCTTCGACCAGCCGTCGACCGCCGCCTCGTTGCGGTAGCTCGGACGGTTCACGGCGAAGAAGGCGTGACCCGCGTTCTCGTAGGTGTGGAACTCGTACGGCTTGCCCTGCGCCTTCAGCTCCGCCTCCAGCTCGGCGACGTGCTCGGGGGAGGGGTAGCCGTCCTCCGCGCCGAACAGCCCCAGCAGCGGGCCGTGCAGGTCCTTCGCCAGGTGGACGATCGGCTCGACCTGGAGGGGGAAGCCCTCCGGCGGCCGGCCCGCGACGAAGGCGCCGTAGCAGTCGACGCCGGCCTGCATGTCCAGCGAGGCCAGCGCGAGGAAGGCCTGGCGCCCGCCGGAGCAGTAGCCGATCACGCCGACCCTGCCGTTGGACGACGGCAGGCCCCGCAGGTACTCGGCGGCGCCCGCGGAGTCCCCCAGGAAGCGCTCGTCGGGCACGCCGCCCTGCGCGCGCGCCGCCGCGGCCGCGTCGTCCGGCGACGCGCCGGGCGCCTCACGGCTGTAGAGGTTCGGGCAGACGGCCGCGAAGCCCTCCGCGGCGAAGCGCCGGGTGATCTCCTTGGTGGGGCCGTCGTAGCCGGGCATGTGGTGGACCACCACGACACCGCCGAACGGACCGGGGGCCATGGGGCGGGCGGAGTACGCCTCGATGCGGTCGCCGCCGTGGCCCGTGACGGTCACGGTCTCGGCGAGAAGTGCGTCATACATGTACGTCGGTCCTTCCGGGTGGACGGATGATCAGCACTCTATGCGGCACGCTCTTCCCCAGCCGCCGCCCCGCCTGGACCGTCGGGGAGCGCCTCCGCAGGGGTGCCGTATGAGGCCACGCCCCGAGGGAGTCGGCGAGGCGGAGCCGGCCGGCGTGCTGCGCGCGTGGGGGATTGACGCGGCGTCATGAGCGTACGAGCCCGCCGGCTTCGGCGACCACCACTGGACGGCGACCGACGCCTGGGGCCGGCGCTGGTTCGTCACCGTCGCCGACCTGGCGCACAAGAACCACTGTGGCGCGGACGCCGACGCCGCCTTCGAGGGTCTGGGCCGCGCCATGGACACCGCCGCGGCCCTGCGGGAGGCGGGACGGGACTTCGTGGTCGCGAGCGGCCCTCCGGAACGCATCGGCGCTCCGACGCCGCCGCAGACGAGATCGGCGACGCCCCGTCGTACGGCATCGAGGTGCCGGGCTCAACGGCGACGGACCCGGGCCGGCCGAGCCAAGGTTCGCCCACGGTACGTACAGGCGCTGATACCGGTCAGGACCGCGATGGTTCCGGACGGGGCGGCGGCCGCTCGGCTCATCGGCCGGGGTGTGCAGGACCTCCAGGACGCGGGCGGCGGTCTCGACGCCCTGCCCGGACAGGGTGACCGTGACGCCGCCGTGCGCGAAGGCTGTCGCCGGGGCCGCACCCCCCGTCGAGGGCGGCCTTGGCGTTGCGCCGCACATAGTGTCGCCGGGCAGCCACTCGTGAAACGAGCGCGGCTCGTCCCCGGCGTCCCGCCCCCGCGTCGTGACGATGAGCTCCATCGGGGCCTGCCCCCGGCGTAGCGCCGTCGTGCCGGCAGGCGTCCGCGCAAAGCGGTACGAGAGGTGCGGCGGGTGCTGCCATCCGGCGCTTGCCGTGGCCGGGCGGGGGGCGCAGGCTGGAGGCATGGCTGCTCAGGGCGGGCCGACACTCATCACGTCCGTCCAGCGGGCCTTCCGCCTGCTGGAAGCGGTGGGCGCACACGAGGGCGGCGTGCCGGCGAAGCAGCTGGCGCGCGAGACCGGCCTGCCGCTCGCCACCGCCTATCACCTGCTGCGGACCCTCACCCATGACGGCTACGTTCGCAAGCTCGACGACGGCGGTTTCGCCCTCGGCGAGAAGCTCGAGGCCCTGCACTCCGCGAGCCGGCCGCAGATGCCGCTCAGCCGCGTCAGGCCGGCGCTGGCGGCACTGCGCGACGATCTGTCGGCCGCCGCCTACCTGACCTTCTACGAGGACGGCGAGATCCGCGTGGCGGACATCGTCGACGGTCCCAGGACCCCGCGGGTCGACCTGTGGGTGGGCTTCGAGGAGGCGGGACACGCCACGGCGCTCGGCAAGTGCGTGCTGCGCGAGCTGGACGAGGAGTCCCGCAACGACTACCTCTCCCGTCACGCACTGGCCGATCTGACCCCACGCACGATCACCCACCGCGCGGAGTTGCTGCGGCGCCTGGAGAACGTGTCCGCGCCCCCCGCTGTCATGGACCTGGAGGAGTACGCCCTCGGCACGGTCTGCGTCGCGGTGCCGGTCTACAGCGGCACCACCCTGGGCTCGATCGGTGTGTCGCTCCGCGCGGACCGGGTCGCCGTTCTGGAGGAGGTGCGCGTCAGCCTGCTCACGACTGCGAGCCGCGTGACCCGGGGCCTGTCGCTCACTATCTGAAATTCCCGCCTTGTGTCCTGGGTCCACACACCCATTAACTGGTGGGAAACGGACAGCGGCGGTGTGACGCCTCGCACAGGCAGGGATTGCGGACGAGCATGAGTCAAGCCCCGGACCAGCGGCACTGCGGCCGGACCACGTGGCGCTTCGCCATGGGCGCGCCCGTTCTCATCATCTGCGCGGTGGCCCTCGTGGCCTTCGTCAGTGGCAGCGGTCCGGACTGGCTGCCGCTGCTCGCCGTCGGCCCGGCGCTCGCCGCCGCCATCGCGGGCCCCTGGCGCGTGCTGCGGGTCGGCGTGCTCGCCGTGGCGCTGGCCGCCGTCCTCGGCGCGTACAAGGGCACGCCCGGCGACAAGCTGGCCATCGGTCTGGCCGCGCTGACCGCGGTCACCCTGGCGAGCGGGCTGGGCGCCGCGGTCCGCACGCGCCGCGAGCGCGTGCTCGCGGCCGTCCGGTCGGTCGCCGAGGCCGCGCAGCACGCGCTGCTGCTGCCCGTGCCGGAGACCGTCGGCCCCTTCCAGGTTGCCGTGCGCTACAGCGCCGCAGCGGCCGAGGCCCGGATCGGCGGCGACCTGTACGCCCTGGTGCCCACGCCGTACGGGGTGCGGCTGATCGTGGGCGACGTCCGCGGCAAGGGCCTGCCGGCGGTGAGCACCGCCGCCCTGGTGCTGGGCGTGTTCCGCGAGGCCGCCTACGACGAGCCCGACCTGCTCGACGTCGTCGACCGGATCGAGCGCAGCCTGGCCCGCAACCTCGGGCCGGACGACTTCGTCACCGCCGTCGTCGTCGGGCACCCGCGCCCGGGCCGCATGGAGGTCGTCAACTGCGGTCACGCCCAGCCGCTGCTGCTGCGCGGGGGCGACGTCGTCGCCGTGGAGTCCTCCGGGCCCGTCCCGCCGCTGGGGCTGCGCGCCCTCGCGGGGGAGGAGCCGGTGCTCCAGGTGCTGCCCTTCTCCGAGGGCGACCAGCTGCTGCTCTACACCGACGGCGTCGTCGAGGCCCGCGACCACGGCCGCCGCTTCTACCCCCTGGAGGAGCGCGTCACGCGCCACCTGACGGACGACCCCGCGCGCACCCTGGCGGCGCTCCACGACGACCTGCTCGACCACGTCGGGGGCAGGCTGCACGACGACGCCGCGCTGCTCCTGCTGCGCAGCACCTCCAGCGCCGCACCCGTCACCGAGCTGCCCGTCCCCGCCCTGACCGGCGGCATGCGGGGGACCCGGGCCGGCTGAGCCTCCGGCCGGCGGAAAGGCGCACGAGTGGCGCGCCTTTTCGGCGATTTGCTGCACTTCAGGCGATATGCGATACGTGGAGGAGGGGGGCTTTCATCGCTCGCCGAGGAAGTGCCATGGCAGGAGCGCACGAGGACGTCGGGCGCGTGGTCACCGGCCGCTACCGGCTTCTGCGCCGGCTCGGCGCCGGCGGCATGGGTCGGGTGTGGCTCGCCTATGACCAGGAACTGGCCTGCGAGGTCGCGGTCAAGGAGATCGTCCTGCCGCCCGGTGTCCCCGAACGCGAGGTGAGCTCCCGCATCGCCAGGGCCCGCGGCGAGGCCCGGCACGCCGCCCGGCTGCGAAACCACCCACACGTCGTCACCGTCCACGACATCGTGGAGGAGGACGGCCTCCCGTGGATCGTCATGGAGTTCGTCCCCGGCGCCATGGACCTTGAGGCGGTGGTGCGCGAGCGCGGGCCGCTGCCACCCGCGGAGGTCGCCCGGATCGGGCTGGCCGTGCTCGACGCCCTCCTGGAGGGCCACCGCCTGGGCATCCTGCACCGGGACGTCAAACCGGCCAACATCCTGCTGACCCATCCCGGCTCGCGACCCTCCGGCCCCACCGAGGGCGGCGGCCGTGTGATGCTCACCGACTACGGCATCGCCCTGGAGCCCTCCTCGGGCGAGGCCCGCCTCACCGCGACGCTGGAGATCCTCGGCACCCCGCGCTTCATGGCCCCGGAGCGGGCCAACAACCAGCCGCCCACCGTGGCGGGCGACCTGTTCTCGCTCGGCGCGACCCTGTACTACGCGCTGGAGGGCAACGGCCCCTTCGACCGCGAGACCGCCCTGACCACCCTGAGCGCCCTGCTCTTCGAGCCGCCCACCCCGCCGCGCAGGGAGACCCGGCTGACGCCGGTCCTCGTGGGACTGCTCGCCAAGGACCCCGCGGACCGGATGGGCGGGGAGGAGGCCGTCCGGCGGCTGACCGCCGTCGCCGCCCAGCCGTACCACCTCCACCCGGCCCCTCCAGAGGAGCCCGCGGCCCCGGCGCGGCCCCCGCCGCCCGAGCCGCCGCCCGAGCCGCCGCCCGCGCCGAAGCCGCCGCGCCTCCTGGCGTCGGCCGCCCCGACGACCGAACTCCCGCCGCCGGCCGAGCGGGAGGAACGGGATCTGCCCGGCCCGCCCCCGGGGCCGCTGCCGCGGAAGCCCGGCGAGGGCCCGCCGCCGTCCGGCCCGCCGAGGCTCCGGCGCCGCAGGGCCGGGATCCTGGCCGGGGCGGTGCTGGTGGCCCTGGCGGCGGTGGGCGCGGGCGTGTACCTGGCGCGGTCCGGCTCTCCGGGGCAAGGACTGGCCGCGCCCGCCTCCGTGCTCTCGGTCAAGGTCGGCACCTCGCCGCACGGGCTGGCCGTGTCCCCGAACGGTAGCCGGGGCTACGTCGCCAACTTCACCTCGGACTCGGTGTCGGTGATCGACGCCGCCACCAGCCACACGGAGGGCCGGCCCATCCCCGTCGACTCCCCGGAGGACATCGCCGTGTCCGGGGACGGCCGCCGGGTCTACGTCAGCAGCAGCAACTCCGCCTCCGTGTCGGTGATCGACGCCACGAGGAACCGCACCGTGGGCAGCCCTGTCGCGGTCGGCGACGGCCCCGAGGGGGTGGCGGTGTCCCCCGACGGGCGCCGGGTGTACGTGGCCAACGGCAGCTCCCAGTCGGTGTCGGTGATCGACACGGCCGCGCACCGCACCGTGGGCGGCCCCATCCCCGTCGGCGCGTTCCCGCAGGGCGTCGCGGTCTCCCCGGACGGGCGCCGGGCGTACGTCGCCAACTACGGCTCGGACTCGGTGTCGGTGATCGACACGGCCGCGCACCGCACCGTGGGTGACCCCATCCCGGTCGGTGACGGGCCGGACGGGGTGGAGATCTCCTCCGACGGGAGCCGCCTCTACGTCGCCAACGGGACATCCGGCACCGTGTCGGTGATCGACACCGCGAGCAACCGCACGGTCGGTGAGGCCGTGCCCGTCGGCCACGCCCCGGCACAGGTCGCCGTGGCCTCGGACGGGCGCCGGGTGTACGTGGCCAACGGGACCTCGGACTCGGTGTCCGTCATCGACACCGCGACGCGCGAGGTCGGCACCGTCCCCGTGGGCTCCCGCCCGGCGGGGCTGGCGGTCTCGCCGAACGGGCAGCAGGTCTACGTGGCCAACGGGGGCTCCGGGTCGGTGTCGGTGATCACGTTCTGAGGGGCTCGTCCGGACTCAGGTCACGGCGGGGTGCAGCCCGGCGGTTCCCAGATGCGCGTGTGGTTGTCGTCGTAGTGGTAGCCCGTGCAGGCCTTCTGTGGTGCGGAGGTCGGCGAGTGCGCCGTCGCCGTCGCGGGCCGGGGAGCCGCCTGGGCGCCCGCCACGCCCGCCGTCGCGGCGAGCAGCGCGGCGGCACAGGTCGCGCCGGCCAGATGAACTATGCGATTCTTCAGGGTATTTGTCACAACTTCAACCTTTTGTGCGATATGCAACGTATTCACCAGGGTGGGAGTACGGCCGCCGTGGTGTCAACGAGGTCAGGCATCTTCCGTCGTCCCGCCCGGCGTCGCGGGCAGCGGCTGCTCGGCCCAGATGGTCTTGCCGCGGGGGTGGTAGCGCGTGCCCCACAGCGACGCGACCTGCGAGACCAGATAGAGCCCGCGTCCGCCCTCGTCCGTCTCCAGGGCGCGCCGGATGTGCGGGGAGGTGCTGCTGCCGTCGCCGACCTCGCAGATCAGCCGGCGGTCACGGATCAGCCGCAGCCGCACCGGCGGTGAGCCGTAGCGGATCGCGTTCGTGACGAGCTCGCTGACCAGGAGCTCGGTGGTGAACTCCAGCTCCGCCAGGTCCCACTCGGCCAGTTTCGCGATGACCATCCCACGCGCCTGCCCGACGGACTCAGGCTCGTTCACCAGTTCCCAGGTGGCGTACCGGTCCGGCGGCAGCCGGCGCAGCCGCGCGACCAGGAGCGCCATGTCCTCCCCGGGATGCCCCCCGGGTACCAGCCGGCGCAGTGCCTCGTCGGCGATCTCACCGGGACCGCTTCCGGGACCGGCCCCCGCCAGTGCCTCGCCGAGCCGGAGTGCCGCCTCGTCCCCGGACTCCGGGGCGAGCAGGCCGTCGGTGTAGAGGGCGAGGAGATCGCCGTCGGCATGGGTCACCTCCTGGCACTCGAACGGCACGCCGCCGGTGCCCAGCGCGGGCGTCGCCGGGGTCCCGGTCACCGAGACCTTGCCGTCGGGGCTCACCCGCGCCGGCAGGGCATGCCCGGCGCTCGCCATGGCGGAGCGCATGGTGATCGGGTCGAAGATCGTGTAGAGACAGGTCGGTGCGGGGGTTCCCGGAGTGAGCCCGCCCTGCTCCTCGTGGAACCGCGTGACCTGGTCGCTCAGATGCGTGAGCAGTTCCTCCGGTGTCATGTCCAGGTCCGCCAGCGTGCGCACCGCAGTCCGCAGCCGGCCCATGGACACCGCCGACTGCAGCCCGTGCCCGCCCGCCTCGCCGATGACCAGGGCGGTACGCGCGCCGGAGAGCGGGATGACGTCGAACCAGGTGCCGCCGGGCTCGGCCCGGCCGCCCCGGGACAGGTGGCGTGAGGCGGCCTCCACGGTCGCCACCGCGGGCAGCCGCCGCGGCAGGAGGTTGCGCCGCAGCGCCAGCGCCGTGGCCCGTTCGCGGGTGTAGCGGCTCGCGTTGTCGATGCAGACCGCGGCGCGCGTGACGAACTCCTGGGCGAGCAGGACGTCGTCCGCCTCGAAGGCATGGGCCCGGGTGAACCGCACGAAGAGCACCACGCCCAGCGCCGCCCCCCGCGCGGACATCGGTACCAGGAGCCAGGACCGGACGTCGATGCCGCGGATCCGCTCCGCCCGGGCGGGATCGGCGGCCTCCAGCTCGACCAGCAGTTCCTCGCCCGTCAGCAGGACGGGCTTGCCGGTGGCCAGCGCCCGGGCGGCCGGGGTGCCGGGCTGGGACGCGAAGTCGTCCACCGCGCCCGGCGGGACCACGGTCTGGGCCGGGCCACCGGGCACCATCGTCGCCGCCGCACGGCGCAGGGGCACCGCCTCGGCGACCGGCCCGGGCAGCGGCTCCTCGCCGCCCAGCACGGAGTCCAGCAGGTCGACGTAACTGAAGTCGGCGAACCGCGGCACGGCCACGTCCGTCAGCTCCTGCGCCGTGTGCAGCACGTCCAGGGTGCTGCCGATCCGCGCGCTGGCCTCGTTGACCAGGTCGAGCCGTTCCCGGGTCCGGGCCTCCGTGGTGAGGTCGAAGACCATGTGGGCCAGGGCCACCACGTCGCCGTCCGCGCCGCGCAGGGGCAGGATCGTCTCGGACCAGACCGTGTCCCGGTCCGGGTCGCGGGGGTCGCGGCCGTGCACCTCGCTGCCGATCATCGCCCGGCCCGAGGCGAGCACCAGCCGCTGGCGCGCCTCGAAGGCGTCCGCGTCCAGCAGCCCGGGCGGTGCCACCTCGCGCATGGTGCGCCCGACGAAGTCGTCGGGGAAGCCCGTCGCGCGGATCCGGGAGTCGTTGCGGGCCAGGAAGCGCAGGTCCGTGTCGAAGACGTCGATGATGAACGGGGACTCGGTGAACAGGCCGCGCAGCAGCGCGCCGAGCAGGTCGTCGTTCCGTACCGCCTCGGCGTCCTCCGCCTGCAGCAGCCAGTGGTCGGGCGCGAGAGGGTGTCCCCACAGCACCACCCCGACCGGCAGGCCCTCCCGGTGCCGCAGCAGCAGCGGGCCCAGGAAGACCGAGCGCTCCGGGCTCACCAGGCCCGCGACGCGGGCACCGTCGCGGCGTGACCACAGCAGCCGGGACACCGGCCCGCGGGCCTCGGCGGCCGCCCAGCCCAGCAGCCGTTCCGCGCCGGGAGTCCAGTTCCTCACGGTGCCCCGCGCGTCCACGACGGCGAAGGCGTCGCCTCTGGACCGGGGGACACCGTCAGGGGCGTCGGCGAACAGCGTGCCGCGCATGTCCACCTGTCACGCCCACCCGGCCCTGGCACACCCAAGGATTCCCACAGACCAATACTGCCCGCCGTCAAGATCCGAGGCACGCGGTGCCTGCGGCACCGCCGTGACCTGCCGGGACACGGCCGGAGGCGGCCGTCGCCGGGTACGCCGACGAGTTCGCGGCGCCGTGCAGGTCTTCATGGAGACGGCAAGCGAACCAGGGGATCCCCATGACGCATCATCCCGGCCTCCGCCCGGCCGCCGGGGACGTGAGCCCGCTGCCGGAGCAGATCGGCGACAAGCACCTCGACGCCCCCAAGCCCTGTCCCCACTGCACGGTGGCGCACCTCATCGGCCACATCGCCGGGCTCTGCGCCGGCTTCCACGACGCCGCCCGCAAGGACTTCGGCCCGGCCACGGAAACCGATCCCGGCGGCTTTCTCCCCGAGCTCCCGCCCGCCTGGTATGACGCGCTGCCCGTGCTGCTGACCGAGGTGTCGGAGGACTGGAACGGTCCCGGGGCGTGGGAGGGCGAGACGAGGGCCGGCGGGATCGCCCTGCCGGCGGACGCCGCGGGCCGCTTCGCCCTGAACGAGCTGCTGGTCCACGGCTGGGACCTGGCCCGGGCGACGGGGCTGGACTACCGCCCCGGCGAGTCCGCCCCGGAGGCCGCGCTCGCCCTGCTCACCGCTTTCCGGGCGGCCTCCGACGACGGCACGTGGCCCTTCGGCCGCCCGTACCGGTCCCGGACTCGGCGCCGGCGCACGACCGGCTGCCCGGGCTCACCGGCCGGGGTCCGGGCAGGAGCCCGCCGCGCTGAGCGGCCGGCGGCCCCAGGCGGAGACCATGGGCGCCGTGGCCAGGTCGAGCATGCCGGTGGCGACGTTCGCCAAATGGCGCTCGACCTCCTCGTCGGTGGCCAGCCCGGCCGCCACGAGCCGCTGCCTGATGTGCCCCACCGTGGCCGTCTCCAGGACGGCGCACGCCGGTGACGTGATCGGGAAGTACGCGTCGGCTCCTACGTCCTCCAGCCCGGCCTCGCGCAGCAGCCGCGGCAGTGTCCGCCCGTAGGCCAGGTCCGCGCCGCGCTCGGCCATCAGCGCACGGAAGCCCGAGCGCAGGCGGTTGGCGAGCCGCTGCTCCGGTCCGGACTCGTCCGGGCAGAGCAGCGGCTGCAGCCCGGGATCGGCGTCCTCCAGCAGCAGCCATCCGCCGGGGCGCAGCGCGCCGGTCATGCGCCGCAGCGCCTCCGCCCGGTCGGCGACGTGCACCAGCACCAGCCGGGCGTGGACGAGGTCGAACCCGCCCGGCGGCGCGGGGTCGGCGGCGACGTCGTGCCGCAGCACCTCGACCGTGCCGCCCGCGGCGTCACGGGTCCACGACACGTCGATGTCGGTGGCGACCACGGTGCCGCCGGGGCCGACCCGCGCGGCCAGTCCGAGCGGTACCGAGGTGCCCCCGGCACCCACCTCCCAGCAGCGCATCCCCGCTGCGATGCCGAGCGCGTCGACGTGCCGGAACGTCACCGGGTCGAAGAGCTCGGCGAAGGCCTCGAAACGTGTCCCCGCCTCGGCCCGGCGGTTGTCCAGCAGATAGCGCTGGTCGTCCTGCGGGCCGCCCCCGTGGTCCGTGTCGCGTGTCGTCATGGCGCGATTCTCCGTTACGGGGTCCTTCTCCGGCCGCCGGGGGCCGCCCGGCGATCAGTGCACTCGTGTGGGTGACGCCGAAAGGCCCGTACGGCGGCGCCCAGCGGATGGGTGCATCACGCAGCCAGTCGATATGTCAGTCGAGATTGACAGATGTCGCTTACAACTAACAGTTACGGATATGTCCGCATTCTGTAACGCGAAGCGATTGTTCCGGTTGTGCGCGTCCCACTGGGCCAGAGTTGGGTCATCGGCAACCGCCGAAGCATCCGCACCGCGGGAACGGCCCGAAGGGACCGGGAACGCATATTTGTTGAGGGGGCATCATGTCTGCTCGTATCACCCGTCGTGTCGTCGCCACCGTCCTCGCCTCCGGAGCGGTCGTGGCCGCCGCCGCCCTGCCGGCCACCGCGGCGGACCACCGCGACCACCGCGACCACGGCCGGTCCCGGGTGGTCATCGGAGACGTCAACACCCGCGACGGCCACGGCCGCTTCGCCCGCGGCGAATGGATCGAAGTGGTGAACACCGGCCGCGGCTCGGTCAACCTGCGCGGCTGGACCCTGTCGGACCGTGACGGCAACCGCTACCGCTTCGGCAACGTCCGGCTCTTCGGCCACTCGAAGGTCCGCGTGCACACCGGCTTCGGCCGCGACGGCCGGCACGACGTCTTCCAGGACCGCCGCAACTCCGTCTGGGACCGCCGTGACACCGCGACCCTGCGCAACGACCACCGCCGGGTCGTCGACGTGAAGTCCTGGAGCGGCCGCCGCTGACCGGCACCGGATCCGGGCCGTGCCGCCGCATCCCCGTGGCCGGCACGGCCCACCCCGTCACCTCCACGACGGCGTGGGGGGGGGGGGGGGGGGAGGGGGGG
>NZ_JBYIQW010000022.1:0-111777 GCF_057707815.1 Actinacidiphila sp. bgisy160 | reverse complement strand
AAGGTTGTGTCCGGCCCCGCGGGGCCGTGCGTGGCGCGGTGGGGGCTCAACCGCCGTCGGTGAGGCGCTTGGTCAACAGGAAGTCGGTGACTCCCGGCGGATAGTCGGGTACCGCGGCGACGACCCTGTACCCCAGGCCCTCGTAGAACCTCGGCGCCTGGAAGTCCCAGGTGCTGACACGGGCATGGAGGCAGCCGCGGTCGCGTCCGATGGCCTCGGCCCGGCGGACCAGTTCGCCGCCCACACCCCTGCCGCGGGCGGACTCCGCGACCCAGAGCAGGTCGATGTGGAGCCAGCGGGCCCAGGTGTGGCCGGCGAGACCGCCGGCCAGGCTCCACCCTCGTCCAGAGCGTGGACGTCGACGCCGAGTTCCCGGTCCGCGTCCGTGGCGCGCATCGATGCCAGCACCGGCGACACCGCTGTGTTGGAAGCCCGCAGCCGCTGCCGAAGCTCCGCGCGCCGTTGTTCGTCCACCGCTGTGGAAAACCGCACCATGGGTCACAGCCTGGCACGTTCAGGGGGAACTTCGTCCCGCAAGTTTTTCCATTCGGGCGCCTTTGTCTCTTCCTGCCCCTACGCTTTTTGGCAGCGCCGGTGGGGGCCGGCGGCATCAGGGGGCGAGACACAAGGGTTCGGCACCTGGTTGGGGACGGCTGCTAGCCCGGCGGCGTGCGGCGTCCGCTCCAGGTGCCGGACCTCCGTGCACATCGACCTCATCCGTGGGGGGAAGTGCCGAATGCCGGGAGTGGGGCCCGTGGGACGAATCCGCGTTCTCGTCGTCGACGACCACCGCATCTTCGCCGAATCGCTCGCGGCCGCCCTCGCGGCCGAACCCGATGTCGACGTCTCGGCCGCGGGGAGCGGGGCGGCCGCCCAGCGCTGCCTGGAACGCGCGGCCTCCGACGGCCGCCGCTACGACGTACTGCTGGTCGACGCCGACCTCGGGACGACCTCCGCCATGGGGGTCCGGATGATGGGTACGCCCAAGGCCGCCCCCCTGGGCGCGGCCGACGGCGGCGCCGCCGGACTGGACGGCATCGCCCTGGTGGAGCGTGTACGGTCCGAACACCCCGCCACCCGGACGGTCGTGCTCGCCGAGCGCGACGACGCGCGCCGCGCCGCCCGGGCGCTACAGGCGGGTGCCTCCGGCTGGGTCGCAAAGGACTGCTCGCTGTCCCGGCTGCTGGCCGTGATGCGTGGCGTCCTGCGCGACGAGACACATCTGCCGCCGGCCCTGCTCACCGGCGTGCTGCGGGAGTTGACCGCCGCGCGCCGGCACCGGACGGAGAGTGAGCGGCTCGTGGAGTCGCTCACCCCGCGCGAGCAGGAGGTGCTGCGCTGCATGGTGGCGGGCCTGGGCCGCAAGGCGGTCGCCGAGCGGCTGTACCTGTCACCGCACACGGTCCGCACCCACATGCAGAACGTACTTGGCAAGCTGGGCGTGCACTCGACGCTGGCCGCCGTGGCACTGGCCCGGCGGGCCGGGGTGCCCCCGGTGGACGGCGAGGGCGGCCGCGTGGGTTCGGCGGCCCCTGTCCAGCACGCCTGACGGTACGGCGCGCGGCGGATCGCCCTCCCCGCGACCGGGGAGAGCGACCCGCCGGGTCACCGCGGATACCCGCGGTTATTCACCGCCGACGCCGGTGGCCGGCGCCGAGCGGCTGGTGTCACGGTCATTGGGACGGTCGCGCTGACCGTTCTCCTGACCGCGGTCATTGAGGCCGTCGAACGGGTCGCGCTTGCTGTCGGCACGGTTGTTGTCGGTGCGGTTGTTGTCGGTGCGGCCTGTGTCGGTGCGGCCTGTGTCGGTGCGGCCTGTGTCGGCGTGGTTGTTGTCGGTGCGGCCTGTGTCGGTGCGGCCTGTGTCGGCGTGGTTGTTGTCGGTGCGGCCTGTGTCGGCACGGTTGTTGCCAGTGCGGGAGTTGTCGGCGTGGTTGTTGCCGCCGCGGCCGTTGTCACCGCGGCCGTCGAAGGGGTCGCCGCGGTTGTCACCGCGGTCGTCGAAAGGGTCGCTGTCATTCCCGCCGCGGCCGTTGCCCCCGTGGTTGCCCCCGTGGTTGCCCCCCTGGTTGCCGCCGCGGCCGTTGCCGCGGCAGTTGAAGCCGGGGCCGCCGACGAAGCCAGGCGCACCGATGAAACCGGGGCCGGCGATACCGCCGACGCTACCGGGAGCACCGACGAAGCCGGCGCCACCGATACCGCCAACACCGCCGACGAGGCCGGGTCCGGCGATACCGCCGACGCCACCGACACCGCCCACGAAGCCGGGACCGCCGACGCCACCGACACCGCCCACGAAGCCGGGACCGCCGACGCCACCGACACCGCCCACGAAGCCGGGACCGCCGACGCCACCGACACCGCCCACGAAGCCGGGACCGCCGACGCCACCACGGCCGCCGCCGGGGCCGTCGCTGCGCTTGGCGAGGGCGACGCTGTTCAGGGGCTCCTCGGCGCGGTTGTCCTCGCGGAACGGGTCCTCCACGCCGTTGAAGCGTTCGTCGCCGCGGCCGTGCTCACGGCCGCCGCGCCCGTTGTTGCGGCAGAAGACGCCGCCGATCCCGCCGATCCCGCCGACGAAGCCGGGGACGCCGATGCCTCCGACCCCGCCGATGCCGCCGACGCCGCCGATGCCGCCGACGCCGCCGCCGACGCCGCCGACGCCGCCGACGCCGCCGACGCCGCCGACGCCGCCGATCCCGCCGGTGCCGCTGCACCAGCCAGGCGCCGGGCCGACGTTGGCGACGAAGCGGGCCGAGGACCAGGCCCAGTAGTTGCCGCTGAGCTGGTACCAGCGCGGGTTGCCGGCGATGGTGCTGCCCACGGACTTGCAGACGATGGCCACCAGGGCGTTGAAGGGGATGACGCCGACGCTGGGGAATTGGACGCCCGGTCCGCTGCGGACGCGCAGACCCGTACGGGCGACGACGCGGCCCTGGAACAGGGCCGCGTTGGGGGAGCGTGCGGACTTCACCGCTACTTCACGGGACAGGTCCCGAAGGCGCTCCGAAGGGGAAACGAGTTCACTTTGGCCGTCCGGACCAGGAGGGGCAGGCACCCCGGCGGCAGGCCGGCCGTCGGTGGCGAAGGCGGTGCCCATGGTGCCGATGGCGAGGGTGCCGGCCAAGGCGCCGGTCACCGCGGTTGCGGCTATCTTGCTTGCGCGGGTGTGCAGAGTCATCTGCATCTCCAAGGTGGAGCGGGACCCGGCGGGGTCCAGGGAAATGGAAGCCGGACGCGCCCCGACTGCCTTCCACTTGACGTTGTCGGAATGTGGTGCGCCGGCAGCCGCAAAAGTGGCCATTTGAGCCTTTAAGCGGCGTTCACGGACATCACGCTAAGTGCGCCACTTTGTGTACGCAACCGGTGGCGGAGCGTGGTCGTTTGTGATCATTCCCTGGAGGTTACGCCGGGTAATCGACGTCAGCCGGGCACGTTGTCGAAGGGCGCGGTCAACTGTCGGAGCAAGTTCGCGAGTTCTCCCCGCTGGCGGCTGGAGAGCTCGCCGAGGATGGCTCGCTCCTGGGTCAGCAGGCCCGCCAGGGCCTGGTCCGCCCGGTCCCGTCCCTCCGGGGTGAGCCGTACGAGGACGCCGCGCCGGTCCGAGGGGTCGGGCAGTCGCTCCACGAGCCCCTTCTTGGCGAGCCGGTCGATCCGGTTGGTCATCGTCCCCGAGGTGACCAGTGTCTGGGTCAGCAGTTGCCCGGGGGAGAGCTGGTAGGGCGCGCCCGCGCGGCGCAGGGAGGTGAGGACGTCGAACTCCCAGGGCTCCAGGCCGTGCTCGGAGAACGCCAGCCGACGGGCCCGGTCCAGGTGTCTCGCCAGCCTGCTGACCCGGCTGAGCACCTCGAGTGGTTCGACGTCGAGGTCAGGGCGCTCCCTGCGCCACGCAGCGACCAGCCGATCGACCTCGTCCTCCATGGAGATCAGTGTAGTGGTTGTGTCGACGTGAAGTCTCTTGACGTCAAGAGATTAGCTCTGGAACCTTGTGGGCAATGTCGGCGGCAGGAAGAGAACCATCTCTCGCCAGGGAGTTCGAACACATGCCAGCAGCAGCCTGGGATCCCCAGCAGTACCTCCGCCACTCCACCCACCGCACCCGCCCCTTCCACGACCTGCTGACCCGGATACCGGAGCTGCCCGGCGCGAGCCCGCGGATCGCGGACGTCGGCTGCGGTCCCGGCAACGTGACCGCCCTGCTCGCGCAGCGCTGGCCCGGCGCCCGGATCACCGGTCTGGACAGCTCCGCCGAGATGCTGGAGGCCGCCCGGGCCCACGAGGGCCCCACCGCCGGGGGCGGCAGCCTCACCTTCCGCGCCGCCGACGCCGCCCACTGGATCCCCGACGGCACCTACGACCTGATCATCTCCAACGCCGCCCTGCAGTGGGTCGAGGGCCACGCCGACCGCTTCCCCCTCTGGGTCGAGCACCTCGCCCCCGGCGGCGTCCTCGCCTTCCAGGTCCCCGGCAACTTCACCTCGCCCAGTCACGCACTGCTCGGCGACCTCTGCGACTCCCCGGCCTGGCGCGACCGCCTCGGCGACGGCCACGGCCGCCGCTACGTCCACATCCTGCAGCCCCCCGACTACCTGGAGCGCCTCATCGAGATCCCCGAGGTCGAGGTGGACGTCGACGTCTGGGAGACCACCTACGTACAGCTCCTGCAGGGCGAGGACGCGGTGCTCGAATGGACCAAGGGAACGGCGCTTCGCCCCGTGCTGACCGCCCTGGAGGGCGACCCGGAAGCCGCCGGGGAGTTCCTCGGCCAGTACCGCGACCTGCTGCGCAAGGCCTATCCGGCGGGGCCGCACGGCACCGTCTTCCCCTTCCGGCGGATCTTCGCCGTCGCGCGGAAGGCGGGGTGATCCCGTTGATCACCGCCCTCGACCACGTCCAGCTCGCCGCCCCGCCCGGCTCCGAGGAGATCCTGCGCGCCTTCTACGCGGGGGTCCTGGGGATGAGTGAGGTCCCCAAGCCGCCGGTACTCGCCGCCCGGGGCGGCTGCTGGTTCGCCGCGGGCCCGGTCCAGCTGCACATCGGCGTGGAGGAGGACTTCCGCCCCGCGCGGAAGGCTCATCCGGGTTTACGGGTCAGCGGCATCGAGGCCTACGCGGACCGGCTGGAGTCCCGTGGCGCCGCGGTCGTCTGGAACGGTGACCTGCCGGGCCACCGCCGCTTCTGCACCGACGACCCGTTCGGCAACCGACTGGAGTTCCTGGAGTCCGTCGATCCCGCCTGACACCCCGGCGGCGCGTCACCAGCACGGCACCCGCGCCCACCAGCAGCAGCGCGCCGACGGTGATGCCACCGACCTGCGCGCCGGTTTCGGCCAGCCCGCCGGCCTCCGTGCCGGAGTCCGTGGCGGACGGGGCCGCGGTCGCGGAGGCCGAGCCGTTCGGCTGCTCACCGGACTCCGGAGCGGAGGCGGACGGCGAGGCGGAACCGGCGGGCGACTGCGAGGCGGACGGCGACGCGGAGCCGGAGGGCTGCGTCCCGGTGCCGCCGTTCTGCTCGCCGCCGTTCTCCCCGCCGCCGTTCTCCCCGCCGTTGTCGGCGCAGTCGACCCAGAAGACCTTGTGCTTGGCCCGGCCGTGCTCCTCGTCGAAGTTCCAGAAGAGCTTGTAGTGGCCGTCGGGGAGGGCGATGTCCTGTGTGCGCTCGTGGCCCGAACCGTCGAGGGTCAGCGAGCCGGACTTCACCGTCTCGCCCTTGTCCCCGTCGGTCGGCGACCACCGCTCGATGTGCCAGTCGGCCTGCTGGGCACCGTCGAAGCGGAAACCGTCGAGGTAGAAGGTGCAGACGTGCGGCTCGTTCTTGTGGAGCTCCTCGCCGGTCTTCGCGTCGTGGATCTTCACATTGCCGTTGTCGCCGGGGGCGTTGTGCGCGAGCGCGGCGGGAGCGAGCAGCACGGACGCTGCCAGGGCCACCGTCGCCGCGCACGCCGTAGTGAGGGCGCGCATGGGCGTACCACCTGAGGGAGTGAATGACGGAATGCGGGGGGAGGTGGCCAGATTCCAACGGCCTTCCGCCCCACGTCAAGAAACACCTGTCCCATTGGTCCCGGAGCGTCACGACTGCCCCATAGATCCGGGGTAACGATAGCGCCACGCGCCTTCACAGGGTGAGGAAGGCCGCCCCCAGGAGCGCCGCACCGGCCAGGGCGGCGGTCCAGGCGGTGCGCGGCCGGCGCAGACCTCCGGCCAGGACCAGGGATACGAGGAGCAGGGCACCGCCCAGCGGGATCCAGGCGTGCAGCACACCGGCGAGTCCGGTGCGCACCACGGCGTCGGTGCCGGGCTTCACCGCGACCGGTATCCGCTCGCCGGTGCGGTGGGTGACCGCCTTGTCGATCGTCACCTTCCCGCGCACGGAGCCGAGGCCCTTGGGCACGAAGGGCCCGGTGCAGGTGTCGCCGCCACAGGCGGAGACCGTCATCGTGCCCTGCTCGCGGCCCTTGGTGAGCATGACGTGCTGGGCTGTCTTCCACGAGGTCCACACCCCGGCCGCCAGCATGACCAGGATCAGCGCGCTCAGCAGGACGATACGGCCGACCAGCAGCAGCCCCCAGGCGCTCTCGGCGGTGCGGCGGGCGAGACTCCGTTTGACCATGCGGGCGATCCTTGGCCATTGCGTGGCGCTCGGTCAACCTTTCGCCAGTCAACCGTTGTAGGTGCCCTGCGCCCGCTCCAGCCCGTCGCAGATGAGCGACTCGACAGCGTCAGCGGCCCGGTCCACGAACCACTCCAGTTCCTTGCGCTCGGCGGCGGAGAAGTCCTTGAGGACGAAGTCCGCGACCTGCATCCGCCCCGGCGGGCGCCCGATACCGCAGCGCACGCGCAGGTAATCGGGGCCGAGGGACTTGGTGATCGACTTCAGGCCGTTGTGGCCGTTGTCGCCGCCGCCCTTCTTCAGGCGCAGGGTGGCGTAGTCGATGTCCAACTCGTCGTGCACCGCGATGATGTTGCCGAGCGGCACCTTGTAGAAGTCGCGCAGCGCCGTAACCGGGCCGCCGGAAAGGTTCATGTACGTCATCGGCTTGGCCAGCACGACGCGGCGGCCGCCGACGCGTCCCTCGACGACCTGGGACCGGCTCTTGTGGGTCTTGAAGCGCCCGCCGATCCGCTCGGCGAGCAGGTCGGCGACCATGAAGCCGATGTTGTGCCGGTTGCCGGCGTATTCCGGTCCGGGGTTGCCCAGGCCGGCCACCAGCCAGGGTCCCTCGGGGGCGCTTTCCGCTGCGCTCATGCTCATGGCGTCCATTCAACAGGACCGCCGCCCCGCTCCTCGCGGAGCGGGGCGGCGGCCGGGAACCGCGTGCTGCCGTACTTACTCGCCGGCGGCCTCGGCGGCCTCGCCCTCGGCGGCCTCGCCCTCGGCGGGAGCCTCGGCCTGGGCCGCGACGACCTGCAGGACGACGGTGTCCTCGTCGACGGCCAGGGTGGTGCCCTTGGGGAGCGGGATGTCCTTGGCGAGGACGGAGGTACCGGCCTCCAGGCCCTCGATGGAGACAGTGACGCCGTCGGGGATGTGGGTCGCCTCGGCCTCGACCGGCAGCGCGTTGAGCACATGCTCCAGCAGGTTGCCGCCCGGGGCGAGCTCGCCCTCGGTGCTGACCACGACCTCGACGGTGACCTTCTCGCCGCGCTTGACGGCGAGCAGGTCGACGTGCTCCAGGAAGCCCTTCAGCGGGTCGCGCTGCACGGCCTTGGGGATGACCAGCTCGGTGCCGTCACCCTCGATGTCCAGGCTGATCAGGACGTTGGGGGTACGCAGGGCGAGGAGCAGCTCGTGCCCCGGCAGGGCGACGTGCTTGGGGTCCTGGCCGTGGCCGTAGATGACACCGGGAACCTGGTGCGAGCGGCGGATGCGGCGGGCGGCGCCCTTGCCGAACTCGGTGCGCAGCTGCGCGGAGATCTTCACCTCGGACATGGGGATCACACTCCTCGTGATGACGACGGGACTCAGGTCGGTCGCCCGGCCCACGACGGGCCGTTCCACTTACGAGGAGCGCGTCGATAACGGAGTGTGCCGCGCAAACGCGGACGGCCTCCCTCGCCGAGCAACTCGCTGAGTCTACCCGGCGGGGAGGCCGCCCCGGAAATCGATCAGTGCGCGTCCTCGAACAGGCTCGTCACGGAACCGTCCTCGAAGACCTCGCGGACCGCGTTGGCGATCGTCGGCGCGATCGACAGCACCGTGATCTTGTCGAGGGCCAGCTCACCCGGCGTCGGCAGGGTGTCGGTGAAGACGAACTCGCTCACCTTGGAGTTCTTCAGCCGGTCCGCGGCCGGGCCGGACAGGACGCCGTGGGTGGCGGTCACGATGACGTCCTCGGCGCCGTTGGCGAACAGGGCGTCCGCCGCGGCGCAGATGGTGCCACCGGTGTCGATCATGTCGTCCACCAGGACGCAGATGCGGCCGCGCACGTCACCGACCACCTCGTGCACGGTGACCTGGTTGGCGACGTCCGGGTCGCGCCGCTTGTGGACGATCGCCAGCGGCGCGCCCAGGCGGTCGCACCAGCGGTCGGCCACGCGCACCCGGCCGGCGTCGGGGGAGACGACGGTCAGCTTCGAGCGGTCGACCTTCGCGCCCACGTAGTCCGCCAGTATCGGCAGCGCGAACAGGTGGTCCACCGGGCCGTCGAAGAAGCCCTGGATCTGGTCGGTGTGCAGGTCGACGGTGAGGATCCGGTCGGCGCCCGCGGTCTTCATCAGATCGGCGACGAGGCGGGCCGAGATCGGCTCGCGGCCGCGGTGCTTCTTGTCCTGGCGGGCGTAACCGTAGAACGGCACGACCACGGTGATGCGCTTGGCGGAGGCCCGCTTCAGCGCGTCGATCATGATCAGCTGTTCCATGATCCACTTGTTGATGGGAGCGGTGTGGCTCTGGATGACGAAAGCGTCCGAGCCGCGCGCCGATTCCTCGAAGCGGACGTAGATCTCACCGTTCGCGAAGTCGAAGGCCTTCGTCGGCACAAGGTTGACGCCCAGCTCACGTGCCACCTCCTCCGCGAGCTCGGGGTGTGCGCGGCCGGAGAAGAGCATCAGCTTCTTCTCACCGGTCGTCTTGATCCCGGTCACTGCACCGTCTCCTTGGTGTTCAACGCAGCTTCGCCTTCGGTCAGGGAGCTGGCGGAATTGTGTGCACCTCACACGGTACGCGTTGCCCGGCGCGACCGCGCACGTGGGGAAGGCCACTCCCCATGGCTGCCTCGCCGGTCAGGCCTCCGGCGCGGCCTGCTGGGCCTGTTCGGCGGCGTGGGCCGCGGCGCTGCCGGGCCGCTTCCTGGCCACCCAGCCCTCGATGTTGCGCTGCTGGCCGCGTGCGACGGCGAGCGAACCGGCCGGCACGTCCTTGGTGATCACGGAGCCCGCGGCGGTGTAGGCGCCGTCCCCGACTGTGACGGGTGCCACGAACATGTTGTCGGAGCCGGTGCGGCAGTGGGAGCCGATCGTGGTGTGATGCTTGGCCTGCCCGTCGTAGTTGACGAAGACGCTGGCGGCGCCGATGTTCGTGTACTCGCCGATCGTCGCGTCTCCGACGTAGGACAGGTGCGGCACCTTGGTGCCCTCGCCGACGGTGGCGTTCTTCATCTCGACGTAGGTGCCGGCCTTCGCCTTGGCGCCGAGCCTGGTGCCCGGACGCAGGTAGGCGTACGGGCCGGCCGAGGCGGCCTCGCCGATCTCCGCGCCGACGGCCACGGTGTTGCTCACCGTGGCGCCGGGGCCGACCAGGGTGTCGGTCAGCGTGCAGTTGGGGCCGACCTCCGCGCCCGCGGCGAGCCGGGTCGCGCCGTACAACTGGGTGTTCGGCAGTACGAGGGTGTCGGGCTCGAACTCCACCGTGACGTCCACCCAGGTCGACGCCGGGTCCATGATCGTCGCACCTTCCAGCATCGCCCTGCGCAGGAGGCGGTCGTTGAGGATGCGGCGGGCCTCGGCGAGCTGCACGCGGTTGTTGATGCCGGCGATCTCGCGGTGGTCCTCGGCGACGGAGGCGCCGACGCGGTGGCCGGCCTCGCGCAGGATGCCGAGGGTGTCGGTGAGGTACTCCTCGCCCTGGGCGTTGTCGGTGGTCACCTTGGCCAGTGCCTCCGCCAGCAGTCGCGCGTCGAAGGCGAACACCCCGGAGTTGATCTCGCGCAGCGCCCGCTGCTCGTCGGTGGCGTCCTTCTGCTCGACGATCGCCAGCACCGAGCCGTCCTCGCCGCGCACGATACGGCCGTAGCCGGTCGGGTCGGGCACCTCGGCGGTCAGCACGGTGACGGCGTTGCCGTCGGCCGCGTGGGCCTCGACCAGCGCGCGCAGGGTGTCCGGGGTGAGCAGCGGGGTGTCGCCCGCGGTGATCACCACCGTGCCGGTCAGCTCCGGGAGTTCCGCCAGGCCGGCCCGGACCGCGTGACCGGTGCCGTTCTGCTCGTACTGCACGGCGGTGCGGACCGCGGCGTCGGTCTCGGCCAGGTGACCGGTCACCTGTTCGCGGGCGTGGCCGACCACGACCAGCAGGTGCTCGGGATCCAGGGCGCGGGCCGCGGCCACGACGTGTCCGACCAGGGACCGGCCGCTGATCGAGTGCAGGACTTTCGGGGTCGCCGACTTCATGCGGGTGCCCTCACCCGCGGCAAGGACGATGACGGCGGCCGGGCGGTGGGCGCTCACGGAACGGGCTCCTCGGCGTGGGGTGACAGTCACGCGAAGGATACCGGGGCGTTTCGGGCGGGTGAACGCGGAAGGGTCGCGACGGCTGCCGCGACCCTTCGGTCAGTGCTCCGCTGCCAGGATTCGAACCCGGACTTAAGGGACCAAAACCCTCAGTGCTGCCGTTACACCACAGCGGAAGGAAACCCCGGCCGAACAGGACATCCGGTCAGGGTACCCGTCTGGCCTCCACCACTATGCCGCACCGACCGCCTCCAATGCGACGACAAAGATCGGCACTTCCCCTCCGCAAACCTGGGTACATGTGTCAAGAGCCGTGTTCTCGCCGACACGCGTGCTCTGTTCCGCCGTCACTCGGCCCTGCCATACTTACGAGGCCGTAAGTTACGGTGGCGTAGCCTCCGACCTTCATTGAGGGACCACCATGACCACACAGACCGACGTGATCACCGAGTCCCCGGAACCCGGGGCCGGCGACGGGGCCCCGCCTCCCCGCGCCACCCTCGGTGGTGACAAGAAGCAGTCACTCGAGCAGATCACCCTCGGACTCTTCATCGGCATCCCCTTCCTCGCCCTCCTCGCGGCGATCCCGCTGGCGTGGGGATGGGGACTGAGCTGGCTCGACCTCGGCCTGATGGTCGGGATGTACTTCCTCGGCTGTCACGGCATCACCATCGGCTTCCACCGTCACTTCACCCACGGCTCGTTCAAGGCCAACCGCCCGCTGAAGATCGCCCTGGCCGTCGCCGGCTCGATGGCCGTCGAAGGGCCGATCGTGCGCTGGGTCGCCGACCACCGCAGGCATCACAAGTTCTCCGACGCCGAGGGTGACCCGCACAGCCCCTGGCGGTACGGCGAGACCGTCCCCGCCCTGCTCAAGGGCCTGTGGTGGGCCCACATGGGCTGGATGTTCGACGAGGAGCAGACCCCTCAGCACAAGTACGCCCCGGACCTCATCAAGGACCCCGCGATCCGCCGGATCAGCCGTGACTTCTGGCTCTGGACGGCCATCTCGCTGCTGCTCCCGCCACTGATCGGCGGCCTGGCGACGATGTCGTGGACCGGCGCCGCCACCGCCTTCTTCTGGGGCTCCCTGGTCCGCGTGGCCCTGCTGCACCACGTCACCTGGTCGATCAACTCGATCTGCCACGCGGTCGGCAAGCGCCCCTTCCGCTCCCGCGACAAGTCCGGCAACGTCTGGTGGCTGGCCGTGCTGTCCTGCGGCGAGTCCTGGCACAACCTCCACCACGCCGACCCCACCTCCGCCCGGCACGGTGTGCTCCGCGGCCAGATCGACTCCAGCGCCCGCGTCATCCGCTGGTTCGAGATGCTCGGTTGGGCCAGTGACGTACGGTGGCCGACCGCTGACCGGATCGCGGCCCGCCGCAAGGAGAGCGTCAGCGAAGCGGCATGATTGACGGGTGAGCGACGGCAGCAGTAGCAGCAGGGCCAAAGACGGTACGCCCTCGCGGCGTGCCCGGCGGGTGCGCATGACGGGCAAGGAGCGCCGCGAGCAACTCCTCGACGTGGGGCGCACGCTCTTCGCCGAACGCGGATTCGAGGGCACCTCCGTCGAGGAGATCGCGCACAAGGCGGGCGTCTCCAAGCCCGTCGTCTACGAGCACTTCGGTGGCAAGGAGGGCCTCTACGCCGTCGTCGTGGACCGCGAGATGCGGTGCCTGCTGGACATGGTCACCGGTGCCCTCACCGGTGGTCACCCCCGCGAACTGCTGGAACAGGCCGCCTTCGCGCTGCTGGACTACATCGAGCAGTACACCGACGGCTTCCGGATCCTCGTACGGGACTCGCCGGTCGCGCAGTCGACCGGCACCTTCGCCTCGCTGATCAGCGACATCGCCACGCAGGTGGAGGACATCCTGGGCATGGAGTTCAAGCAGCGCGGCTTCGACCCCAAGCTCGCCCCTCTCTACGCCCAGGCGCTGGTCGGGATGGTCGCGCTCACCGGGCAGTGGTGGCTGGACGCCCAGAAGCCCAAGAAGGCGGAGGTCGCCGCGCACCTGGTGAACCTCTCCTGGAACGGCCTGTCCGGCCTCGAGCCCAGGCCCCGGCTGATCGGCCACCGCAAGAACTGACGTCGGCCCCGCTCCGCGCACGGGACGAGGGCGGTGCTCCCCGCGGGGAGCACCGCCCTCGTCCTGCTCTTCCGCGACGGGCGGTCAGCCGGTGTTGCGCAGGCCCGCCGCCACGCCGTTGACCGTCAGCAGCAGTGCGCGGGCGAGCAGCGGGTCGGGCTCCTCGCCGCGGCCGGCGGCCTCGCGCTGCCGGTGCAGGAGAGCCACCTGCAGGTAGGAGATCGGGTCGAGGTAGGCGTCCCGGATCCGGAAGGTCTGCTGGAGCACCGGCTGCGCGTCCAGCAGGTCCGCCTCACCGGTGATCCGCAGCACCTCGGCGACCGTCAGCTCGTGCTCGGCCTTGATGACCTCGAAGACGTGCTTGAGCTCGCCGGGCACCAGGGTGCGGACGTAGTGCCCGGCGATCCGCAGGTCCGTCTTGGCCAGCGTCATCTCGACGTTGGACAGGAAGTTCCGGAAGAAGTGCCACTGCTCGTACGCCTCGGCGATGTCCGCCTCCCGGCCCGCCTCACGGGCGGCCCTCAGGCCCGAGCCGACGCCGAACCAGCCCGGCACGATCTGCCGCGACTGCGTCCAGCCGAACACCCACGGGATGGCCCGCAGCCCGTCCAGGCCCGCCCCGCTGTCCGGGCGGCGCGAGGGGCGGGAGCCCAGGTGCAGCTCGGCCAGCTGGTCCACGGGGGTGGAGGCGAAGAAGTACGCGGGCAGGTCCGGGTCCTCCACCAGCCGCCGGTACGCGCGGTGCGCGGCGTCGGAGACCACGTCCATGGCCGCGTCCCAGCGGGACAGCGCCTCCTCGGACTGGCGGGGCGCGGTGTGCAGCGCCGAGGCCTGCAGCGTGGCCGCGACCGTCAGCTCCAGGTTCTCCCTCGCCAGGGACGGGATCAGGTACTTGTCGGAGATGACCTCGCCCTGCTCGGTCACCTTGATCTCGCCCTCCAGCGTGCCCCACGGCTGCGCCAGGATCGCGTCGTGCGTCGGGCCGCCGCCCCGGCCGACCGTGCCGCCGCGGCCGTGGAACAGCCGCAGCCGCACCCCGTGGCGGTGCGCCACGTCGCGCAGGCTGCGCTGCGCCCGGTGGATCTCCCACTGCGAGGTGGTGATGCCGCCGAACTTGGAGCTGTCGCTGTAGCCGAGCATGACCTCCTGCACGTCGCCGCGGAGCGAGACGAGCTTGCGGTAGGAGGGGTCGGAGAGCATCTCGTCGAGCAGCCGGTCGGCGACCCTCAGCTCGTCGGTGGTCTCCAGCAGCGGCACGATGCCGATCTTGGCGATCCCCGCGTGCAGATCGATCAGCCCCGCCTCGCGGGCCAGCACCGCCGCCGCGAAGACGTCGTCCGAGCCCAGGCACATCGAGATGATGTACGACTCGATGACCTCCGGTCCGAAGCGGTCGAAGGCCTCCCGCACGGTGTGGAAGACGCCCAGCGTCTTCGCCCCCGCCGCGTCCAGCGGCGCCGGGGACGGCGCCAGCGGACGCCGCGAGCGCAGCTCCTTGGCGAGCAGCCTGCGCCGGTAGTCCCGCGGCATGTCCGCGTACCGCCAGGACTCCTCGCCCAGCCGGTCGAAGAGCTGGCCGAGGGCGTGGTGGTGGGCGTCGGCGTGCTCGCGGACGTCCATGGTGGCCAGCTGCAGGCCGAAGGCGGCGAGCGTGCGGATGGTGCGGTCCAGCCGGCCGTCGGCGATCAGCTCACCGCGGTTGGCGCGCAGCGAGTCCTGCAGCAGACGCAGGTCGGCCAGGAGGCCGCCGGTGCCGAGGTAGTCGCGCCCGGGCACGTGCGGCGTGCCGCTCGCCAGCCGCTCCCGGGTGTTGAGCAGCTTCTGCCGGATGCAGGTGGCCTTGAGGCGGTAGGGCTCCTCGGCGTTCAGCCGCTTGTAGCGGGGGCTGATCTCCGGCAGGCGCTGCAGGTCCTGCTCCAGGCCGGCCAGCAGCTCGGGCGAGGCGCCGGAGTTGCGGATCGAGTTCGACAGCGCCGCGCGCAGGTCGTCGACCAGCTCCAGGGCGTCGGTGATGCCGTGCTCGTGCTGCAGGATCAGCACGTCCCAGGTGACCTGCGGGGTGACGTTGGGGTTGCCGTCCCGGTCGCCGCCGATCCAGGTGCCGAAGGTCAGCGGACGGGTCTTCGCGGGCAGCGGCACGCCGATCCGCTCCAGCTCGACCGCCAGGTCCTCCAGTACGTCGCCGACCGCGCCCGCGTGCAGCTCGTCCAGGTAGTAGATGGCGTTGCGCGCCTCGTCGGCGGGTTCGGGGCGTACGACGCGCAGCTCGTCGGTCTGCCAGAGCAGGTCGATGTTCTCCGCCAGACGCAGGTCGCTGCGGCGGCGGTCCCCGCCCGCCGCGCCGGACTCCTCCAGCAGGGCGGCGATAACCCGCAGCTTGTTCAGCACGCTGCGCCGGGCCGCCTCGGTGGGGTGGGCGGTGAACACGGGACGCACGTTGAGGTGGCGCACCGTCTGGCGCAGGTGCTCCGGGTCGGCGTCCTTGAGCAGGTCGGCGGTACGGGCCAGCAGCCCGCCGTCGGCCGCCCGGCGGGACCGCAGCTCACGGCCGCGGTGTACCTGTTCGGTGACGTTCGCCAGGTGGAAGTAGGTGGAGAACGCCCGTACCAGCTTGGCCGCGGTCTCCAGATCGGTCTCGCCGAGCAGGGCGGCGGCGGCCTCGCCGTCGCTGCGGGTCAGCGCCCGCACCCTCTCGACCAGATCGAGGAGTTCCGGGCCCTCCTGCCGTACGAGCGTCCCGCCGAGGAGGTCTCCCAGACGGCGGATGTCCGCGCGGAGGGGGGCGCTGCCGGTGGTGTTGTCGGCGCTGCTCACAGGTGCGGCTCCTAGTGCAGTGGAATGGTCGGCGGCATTGTCCGGACCGCGCTGTCCGACGGCACAAGGATAGGTCGGGGCCGCGTGCCGGAACCGGGCTGACCGCCAGGCGGACACCGGCGCGTCTAGGCTGGTCCGTATGAGTACGACGGGGGAGTACGTACCGGACGGGGCCGGCGGACGAAGCCGGGTGGCCGCCGGGCCGTGGTGGTGGCCCAGGCGGCGCAGCATGGCGCTCGACGTGTCCCTGGCCTTCGTCTCGGCCGTGGAATGCCTCCTCGAGGGCGCCGCCTTCGCGGAGAAGACCGGGGTCTCGCCGGTCGTCACGGGTCTGTTCGGCCTCCTGGTCGGCTCGGTGCTGGTGCTCCGCAGGCGCTGGCCGGTCCTGGTGGTCCTGGTCTCCATCGCCGTCACGCCGGCCCAGATGGGCATCCTGCTGAGCATCGTGGGCCTCTACAGTCTGGCCGCCTCCGACGTACCGCGGCGGATCATCGCGGTGCTGTCCGGGATGACCATGCTCGGCATGCTGATCGTCACCTTCCTGGAGATGCACGGTGACCTCGGCGGCGCGGCCTACCACGCGCCACTGGCCGTGGTCGCGCTCACCTCGGTGCTCGCCGCGGTCGGCGTCACCGCGCCGCCGGTGTTGCTGGGCCTGTACGTCGGCGCCCGCCGCCGGCTGGTGGAGAGCCTGCGGGAACGGGCGGACGGCCTGGAGCGGGAACTGTCGCTGCTGGCCGAGACGGCCACGAGCTCCGCGGAGCGCGCCCGCATGGAGGAGCGCACGCGGATCGCGCGCGAGATGCACGACGTCGTCGCGCACCGGGTGAGCCTCATGGTCGTGCACGCGGCAGCACTCCAGGCGATCGCCGTCAAGGACCCCGAGAAGGCCTCCGCCAGCGCGCAGCTCCTCGGGGACATGGGGCGGCAGGCGCTCAACGAACTGCGCGAGATGCTCGGCGTCCTGCGGACGGAGCCGGTGACGGCGGCGCGGGCGGCGGCGGGTGCGGGTGCGGACGTGGATGCGGTGGTCGGTGTGGCGGTCGCTGCGGAAACGATTGCGCACCCGCCGGGTCCGGCCGCGGCCGGGGACGCCGAGCCGGAGGACGAGCAGGGGCCGTGCCTGGCCGAGCTCACCGGGCTGCTCGACGAGTCGCGGGCCGCCGGGATGGACGTCGAGCTCACGGTGGAGGGACAGGAGCGTCCGCTGGCGGCGCGGGTCGAGGCGACGGTCTACCGCGTCGTGCAGGAAGCGCTCACGAACGTCCACAAACACGCGCCCGGCGCGCGGGCCCGCATCCGTCTGGCCTACCGCGATGCGGAGGTCGCGGTCCTGGTGCAGAACGGGCCCTCCGGCGGGGCGCCGGCGCTTGTGCTGCCCAGCGGGGGCAACGGGCTGGTCGGCATGAAGGAGCGGGTCACCGCGCTGGGCGGGGGGTTCGCCGCCGGCACGACCCATGAGGGCGGGTTCCGCGTCTCGGCGATGCTGCCCGCGTGACGTCTGCTGTCGCGTACGGGTTCGGCTCGCGCCCTTCGGGCGCAAGGACGCGGGCTGCGGATGGGAGGGCGGGGGCCGGCCCGCCCGGCGGTCACGTCGTGAGGCGGTGGGGGCGCGAGCCCGTCGTGAGGGTGCCCAACGCCTCGTCGATGCCGGCGCCCAGGTAGTAGTCGCCCGTGTGGTCGACGCAGTAGACGCGCCCCTCCGCGTCGATCGCGAGCTGCCCGTGGCCCGCCGACTCCTCCCCCAGCGGCGCCACCTCCGTGTCGAGCGCGCTGCCCAGATCGCCGAGGGTGCGTGCGAAGTGGAGCCCGTGGAGCGGGTCCACGCGGACCGTGCTGGGCGCGACGTGGCGGCCGGAGGCGGCGACGGCGGGCACGGTGAGGCCGCCGAACTCGGCCCAGGCCTCGACCGCGGCGGGGAAGACGCTGTGGCGGTGGCCACCGGGGGAGGCGTAGGCGCGGAGTGTGTCGGCCCAGACCTCGGCCTGCCGGATGTCCCAGCGGCCGGGCTGCCAGCCGGCTGCGCGCAGGGCCGCGTCGACGCCGGCGGGGAAACGGGTGGTCGAGTTCATTCGGCGTCGGTTCCAGGGTCGAAGGCGCGGACGCCGAAGTGCGCGAGCAGCGCCTCGCAGGAGCGGCAGGGCGGGGCGTAGGTGCCGTGGGCGGGGTCGCCGTCCTCACGTATGCGGCGGGCGGTGAGCTTGGCGCCCTTGAGGGCCTTGCGGGCCTCGCCGGCGGTGAGCGGCTTGCGCGAGGCGCGCTTGCTGCGGGCGCCGTCGACGGTGGTGAGGTGGCGGGACAGCAGCACCGGCTCGGGACATCGCCCGGTGAAGCGCTCACGCTGGGCGACGGGGAGGGTGTCGAGGAAGTCCTGGACGAGCGGGTGCAGCGGGGGCGGCTGGTCGGCCTTGACGCCGGTGCAGGTGAGGACCTCGTCCTTGACGGACAGTGCGGCGGCGACCGCCGGCAGGATCCCGTCGCGCCGGTGGCGCAGTACCGGTGGAGCGGGTGCTTCGCCGGCTCCCCAGTTGAGCCGCGGATCCGCGGTGTCTGTCGTCAGCATTTTCGTACGGCCCTCCGATCCGTCCTCGCGGGGAGGACGTCCCCCTATGTGCGTAAGACTGCCAAACGGACAAGGCGTTACGGAAGTCGGTTGTGAGGTGAGAGGTTTATTTTGTGCCGGATGTCACGGCACCGTGCGACGTCGCGTGTCGCGGTCCGATGTGCTGCCGCAGTGGTGCTCCTTGCGTTGGCCAGTGGTTGTACGGATAGTAGCGCCGGGTCGGACGGATTCGACCAAGGCCTCCACGGGAGCGGCACAACGGACCCTGTTCAGCGCGCAGTTGAAGGTGCCGGCGCCGTCGGCCACCTGCGTCACCCGGCGCGGACAACTCGCCGCGGTTGGCCGTACACCCGTGACCTGAACCAGCGGAAGCACCTCTTGCCACACCCCATAGGCTGTGCCCAACACCAGATTCAGCATGGGGGCATCGGCAATGACGACAGGTCGGCCCGGGCATCGGGCCGCGCCACCGAACGCGGCCTACGCCGGTCAGATCGTGCACTTCCCGGACCCGGTGCGGCGCGCCCGCCACCCGCAGGGCGTACGCGTGGACGAGCGCGGCTTCCCCGACTTCTCGCCGTACGCCCGCGCGGCGGCCGAGATCGCAGAGCCGCCGGACGGCTTCGGCATCGACGAACTCCGGCTGACCGACTACGTGTCGGCCAACGCCGCGCTGCACGCCGCCGGTCACGAGCTGTGGGGCAGCCTGCCCCCCGTCGCCACGCCGCACGGGTGGACCTGGCACCACGTCGCCGGCAGCCGTCGTCTGGAGCTGATCCCCGCCGAGGTCAAGTCGCTGCTGCGGCACCACGGCGGCCTGGCCACCACCGCCTCCGCCGACCACGACAAGCGCGGCACCCGGCCGCTGCAGGAGACCCGGCCGGTCCACTTCGGGCTGCGCAAGGACGGGGTCGCCGTCACCGAGCAGCAGGTCCGGGACGTCGAGGAGGAGCTCGGCTACCGGCTGCCCGGCGCGTACCGGACCTTCCTGAAGGCGGCGGGCGGCAGCGCGCCGCGCGGCGTCGCCCTGCTGCCCATGCTGGGACTCCTGGTCGACCAGCCCTTCTTCACCGTGCGGGACGAGGCGGCGGTCAACGACCTCGGCTACGTCAACAAGTGCCTGCGGGACCACCTCACCAAGGACTACCTGGCGATCTGTTACGTCCAGGGCGGCGTGCTCGCCGTGAAGTCGCGCGGCGCCGACCTGGGTTCCATGTGGCTGTGCCCGTACGACGACGTGCGTGACGCCGACGGCGCCTTCGGCTCCACCGAGGAACGGGTCTGCGGGCTGCTGCTGCCCTGCGGCGAGGACTTCGACGCCTTCCTGGCCGCGCTCGCCGGCGACCCGCCGGAGCTGGAGACGGTGGCGAACCTGATGGTGGACGGCGGCTTCGCCCGCGCCGTTCCGGTGGAGGGGTGAGGCAGCACATGGTCACCTTCGCGCAGGCGCAGGAGCGCGCCGAGCGGTGGATCAACGCCGACGTCCCGGCCTACCTCGCCCGCGAGGTGCGGGTGCGGGAGTTCGACCGGGGCTTCGTGGTCTGGTCCGAGCCGAGGGACGGCGGTCCGACCTCGGACGACGGGGAGACCCGCATCGTCATCGCCCGGGACAGCGGCGAGGCCACGCTCTGGCCCGCGTTGCCCGTGGGCGAGATCATCCGCCGCTGGGAGGAGACCTACGGCGCAACGGCCGAGGCGGTCGCGGACGCCGTGCCGGAGCCGCCCCGGCGGATCGACCTGGAGGCGACCTCCTTCCTGCTGAGCCCGCCTCAGTGGCTGCAGGACGCCGCCGACCGGCTCGGCATCCCCGACCGCCGCAACGCCGACGGCGCCCCCGGCGACACCGTCCCCATGCCGCCGCCCGCCCCGGCGCCGGTCACCGCGCCCGGTCCCGCCACGCCCACCCAGCCGTACGTCCCCACCCCGACCCCGCCGTTGCCGACGCCGTACGGCGGGGCGCCGACCCCGCCGCCCGCGGCGTGGCGGGACGCCAACGACGGCCAGGGCGCGGGAGCCTCCGTGCCGCCGCCGGCGACGGTGTACGCGCCGCCGATCAGCGACTCGGACGACGCCCATACGCCGCTGCCGGTGACGAGCGCCGACGCCAGCACCGAGCGGCTGCCCGGTGTGGGCGAGACCGGGACGCCGCTGCCGCAGGGGGGTTACGGCTACCCCGGCGCCGGTGCGGGCGCGCCGCCCCCACCCCCGTCGGCTCCCGGGCCCGGCGCCTACGGCTACCCGGGTGGCGCGGCCGCGCCTCCGCCGCCGGGGCCTCCTCCGCCGCCCACGCCATTCGCCGGTCCGCCCCCGCCGCCGCCCGCGCCGTCCACCCCCGCCAGGCCCGCATCCGGGGACGTGCACCAGGCCGCGACGATGCTGTCCCGCCCGGACGGCCCGCCTCCGCCGCCCCCGCCGCCCGGCCCGGCTCGCGGGGTCGCCGACGTGGCCGCCGCCGAGACCTCGAAGGCCGGTCCGCCCGGCCCACCCGGGCCGCCCGCGCCGCCGCCCGGTCCGGGAGTGCCCGGCACCCCGGCCGCCGGGTACGTGCCCACGCAGCTCGTGCAGGCGCTCCCCGCGAACGACCGGCCCGGCCCGCCCGCACCCCCGCCGCCGGGGCCCGCGGCCGGGGACGTGCACCAGGCCGCCACGATGCTGTCCCGCCCGGAGGGCGGCGCCGGAGCGCCGGCACCGCCTGCGCCCTCTCCGCCGGGCCCGGTGGCGCCGCGGCCCGCGGCGTACGGCTACCCCCAGCCGCCGCAGCCCCAGGCCCAGGCGCCCACCGGGGTGCCCACGGTCGGCCCCGGCTACATGGCCGTACTCCGCTATCGCGCGCAGGACGGCTCGGAGCAGCAGCTGATCCGCCGTTCCGCCCCCGGAACGCCGCACCCGGAGTGGCAGATCCTGCACGAGCTGCGCGCCCTCGGCGTGCCTCCGCAGGCGGTGCTGGAGCTGCACACCGAATTGGAGTCGTGCGACCTGCCGGGCGGCTACTGCGCCCGGATGATCCGCGAGACCTGGCCCCAGGTGCGGATCAGCAGCACCGCCCCGTACGGCAAGGACCACGCGAGCCGTCGAGCGGGCGTCCAGCACCTGCTGACGCACCTCGGCGAGCTGCACCAGGTGGCGAGCGCCCCGGCGCACGCCCACCCGCACCGGGTGCCGCTGCCCGAGCCGCACCGGATCCAGCGCGTCCCCCCGGTCCCGCTGGACGCGATCGGGCACGAACTGGCGCAGTCCTTCGGGCCGCAGGGCGTGTTCCGCTTCGACCAGCGGGCGGTCGCCCGCCAGGGCGTGCCGGACCTCGTCGCGCAGACGCTCACCTGGTCCGGGCTGCCGGTGGACTTCGGCCCGTTCTTCTGGGCCCAGGCCCAGCCCGGGCGGCCGGTGCCGACCCTGGCCGAGCTGGCGGCCGAGCGCGGCGCGCAGCCGGCCCCGGACGCGGGCTCGTACCTGGTGATGGGCAACGACTTCGGCCGGCAGCTGTGCGTGCAGTACGGCACGGCGCACATCGTCGCGGTGCCGCTGGAGGCCGGGCCGGGCGGTGCGGCGGCCGTGCCGCAGTTCGTCAACTCCAGTCTGCCGGAGTTCGTCCGCTGCCTGGCGCTGCTCGGGAAGATGTGGCGCTGGCGGCTGGGCCTGACACCCGAGCAGGCGGGCCGCTGGACGGTCGACTTCCAGAACCAGCTGGCCGCGCTGGACCCGGCGGCGGTGGCGTCGCCCGAGCACTGGTGGCCGGTGCTCATCGAGCAGATGTGGGACGGAATGCTCTAGTCGGCACAGGAGGGTCACCGGACGGCGGACCGCCTGCCCGGCAGGCGTCCGCCCGCCCGCCGGGGCCACGGGCAGGGAACCGGGCCGTCCGGGGGGAAGTGTCCTGGAGCCGGCTCGCCGGGGTGCGAAGGCGGCGCGACATCGCCACCGGCACGCCCCGGCCTGCTACGTGACGACTCGCCGGGAAGCCGGAGCGCGGTGCGGCCGCTTCGGCGGTCACTCCGGGGACGGGACGGGGGACGTGAAGGGCCGGGTGTGCTGGCGGCAGACGGTGCCCCGGGGAGGCAGTGCGCCGGTGAGGAAGTAGCGCACCTCGTGCAGGCCGGCGCAGGTGCTGGGGTTCAGCAGCGTGGTGTGCCCGTAGCCGCGGACGGTGATCAGACGGGCGTTCCCCAGGTGCCGGGTCGCCGCCACCGCTGCCCGGTACGGGGTCGCCGGGTCGTACGTGGTGTTCACGGTGAGGAGGGGGACGGTGGAGCGGTTCCACGGTCCCGTGTAGGGGTGGGCCGCCCGCGCGGGCCAGGTGGCGCACGGTTCGGGCAACCACGTCCAGTACGATCCGACGTCGCCCGACCGGGCCCGGGCGTACCGTTCGAAGTGGCGGTAGCGTCGTGGATCGCGCGGGTTGGGGCTCTCCGAGCACTCCACGGCGAGTGGCGGTTCCACCTCCGGGTACGCCGGTTGCTCCTCCGCCTTCGAGGGCACCGGGGCAGCCGCGGGGGTGGCGGTGGAGTCCTGCCGGGAAGGCGCGCGGCCTTCCCACAGGTCCTGGAGGTCCTGGGCGAGTTCGGTCCACCCGGGGGCGACGACGTACAGCCCGTTGACGACCGCCGCCACGGTGGCCGCGTAGGTCCACTCTCCCTGAGGGTGTTCGCGCAGGCGCCGCAGCAGCCGCTGGTACTTGTCCCGGGTGGCTCGCGGGGTGCCGGCCGAGAAGGCGCAGCGGTCGGCCGTCGTACGGCCGCATAGTTCCAGGAAGCGGGACAGGGTCCGGGCCGACCCGATGTCGGCCCCCTGCCGCAGCTCGGTGGGCAGTTCGGGACGCATCCGCACCCACCTGACCGGATCGACGTTGCCGTCCAGGACCACGGCCCGGACCCTGCGGGGGAAGAGATTGGCGTAGGTGGCGCCGAGGAACGTCCCGTAGGAGACGCCCAGGTAGCTGAGCCTCCGGTCGCCCACCGCGCGGCGCAGAAGGTCCAGGTCGCGGGCGGTGTCCGCGGTGGAGACGTGCCGCAGCAGAGCGGGGAGGCGGTGCCCGCAGATCCGGCCCAGCTCGGCGAAGGCGGAGATCCACGCCTCCCGTTCACGGGCGCCGACGGGGAAACCGTCCGGCACCCGCGCCGCCCACGCGGTGAACTCCTCCACGGAGCGGAAGCACCTGACGGCCGTCGAGCGCCCGACGCCGCGGGGGTCCCAGCTGACGATGTCGAACCGCTCGCGCAGTTCGCGGGGGAACCTTTCGTACGCCAGGGGCAGCGCCGCCGTTCCGGCGGCCGCGTTGCCGGGGCCGCCGGGATTGAAGAACAGGGAACCGACGCGGCGGTCCGGGTCGGTCGCCGGCCGCTTGATGACGGCCAGTTCGATCATTCGCCCGTCAGGGTGCAGGTGGTCGAGCGGGACTTCGGCCGTCGCGCAGGTGAAGCCCGGCGCGTCAGGGCAGGGGCTCCATGCCAACGAGGGCACGGTGGCCGGTGCGGAGCGGCCGGTGGCCGCGGCCGGGGCGGCGGCCACGGCGCAGGCCACGGCCGCCGTCACGGCGATGCCCTTCCAGCACGGACCCTTTCGGACTGACATGCGTGACCCTTCCCGAACTCCGGCTCGCGGGAGCTCCGCCCTCACCCGCAGCCTGTGTGAGTCGGGCCACGGGTGCCCGCGGGGGTGACCTGTACGGGCGCTGCTGCAGGTCCGTCCGGATGAGCCGGGCGGTCGGCCGCCCCGGTGGACGGGCCATGGGTCCCAGCCCGTCGACGGATAACGGCCCCTCAGGCCCGTGGACGGGTGCGAGACCGTGCCGGCGACCTCGGCGTCCGCACCCGCACCCGCACCGTTCCTCGCCCCGGCCGGCTTCACCTTGCCGGCCACCCGTCGCGACAGCCGCACCGCTCGGGCGGCCGCATCACCGCGACCAGCCCGGCCTGCGTGATCAGATTCGGATCATCGAAAGCAGTGGGGACCGTCGTCCGCGGCCGATCGCGCTCTGTTCCGCGGCTTCGGCCGTCCGGAACCGCGGTCGGAGTGTCGCGTTATGAGCAAATCGGGCAAATCCCCGAGAATGGAGGCATGAGTACGGCACACCCCCGCGGCCACGGCTTCGCCACCGTCCGTGGCCGCGGGTACCGCACCGAACAGGTCGACCGCTTCCTGGAGGAGCTGTCCGAGGACCGCGACGCTGCCTGGGAGCGTGCCGCGCGGCTCACCGTCCTGGCCAACGAGATGAGCTCGGAGTGCGCGGCTCTGCGCGACGTGGTCTCCACCCTCTCGCCGCCCACCTACGAGTCCCTGGGGAAGGGCGCGCTGGACCTGCTGCGGCTGGTCGAGGAGGAGGCCGCCTCCGTCCGCGAACAGGCGGAGGAGGAGGCCCGGCACGCGCACGACGCGGCCGAGGCCGCCCGCCGCACGCTCATGGACGAGGCCCGCGCGGCCGCACACGCCCGCCGCGGCGCCGCCGACGAGGAGGCCGAGCGGCGGCTGGAGCAGGCCCGCGCCGTCGCCGGGCGCGTCCTCGGCGACGCCCGCGAGGAGGCCGGCCGGCTGCGGGACGACGCCGACCGGGACCTCGACGCCGCACGGCGGGAGAGCGAACACACCCTCGCCGAACTGGAGAAGGAGCACCGCGAGCGCTTCGACACCCAGGAGCACGAACTCGCCGAGGGCGAGGCCGGGGTCGACTCCCGCCTGGCCGAACTGACCTCCTACGCCGAGGCCATGGTGGACGACGCCCGCCGGGCCCTGGCGGAGACGGAGGAGGCCGCCAGGCGCCGCCAGGAGAAGGCCGACGCCACCGCCGCGGAACTCCTCGCCCAGGCCCGGGTCCGGGAGGAGCGCATCCGGCTCGCCGCCGAACGCGAACTGCGCGAGCACGAGGTCCGCCGGGAGGAGATCCGCGAGCACCTCGCCCACGTCCGCAGCAGCCTCGCCGCCCTCACCGGCCGTGAGGTCCCCGAGACCGAGGACGATCCCGGCCCCGCCGCTGCCGACGTGCCCGCCCCCTCCCCCGGGGACGATCAGGAACCGTCGTAGGCGGGGAACTCCCCGCTGTCCACGACCCACGGCCCCACGGGGACGGTGTCTCCGAAGGCGTAGTCGTGGCGCGCCCGGTAACGGGGGCCGTCATCGCCGGGCGCCGGTCCCGGATCGGAGAGGACGGCCAGCGTCTTGTCGCGCGGGTCGATGATCAGATAGAGCGGGATGCCCATGGCGGGGTAGTCCCGGGTCTTGTCGCGGTAGTCGTTCTCCGGGTTGGACGTCGACACGACCTCGGCGACCAGGGCGACGTCGGCGGGGTCGAGGAAACCGAGCGTGTCGAGGGCCCGTTCCGGCACGACGACCAGATCCGGGCGGCGCATGCGCCCTATGGCGGGTGCCTCGATCTCGGGGCCGCTCCAGGCGGTGTGGCCTGTCCATTCGGCATCGCTGTCGATTTGCCGCTGAAGTTGACGTGCCAGCCGCAGGGCGATCAGCTCGTGCCGGTTGACCGGCGGCATCATCATCGTGATGACACCCTCGCCGATCTCCACGGCCCAGGCCTCTTCCCGGGTCATGAGGTCCTCGGCGACGGCCCGCATGCGCGCGTAGGTCTTCGCGTCCATGGGCTCACCGTACCGCCGGGTCCTCCTCCAGGACCGGGAAGCGGCGGGGGGCCACCAGGAGGACGGCGGCCAGGGACAGGACCGCCGCGACGGCCGCGCCGGCGTAGACGTGGTCGACCGCAGCCGCGACGGCGCGGCGCACCTGGTCGTCGACGTGGGCGGCGCCGGCGATCGAGTCGAGGTCGGTGCCGGAGCCGTGCAGCCGGGACGCGAGGGTGGTGTTGGCGACGGCGCCGAAGACGGCGGCCCCCACGCTCTGGCCGACCTGGCGGCAGAAGAGGATCGACGAGGTGGCGGTGGCCCGTTCGCTCCACGGGACGGTGGACTGCACACCGACGATCAGCGGGAGCTGGAAGAGGCCGAGGGCGGCGCCGAGGGCCAGCATCACCAAGGTGGGCTGCCAGGCGGGACCGGCGTACGGGAGCGTCACCAGCACGACGAGGACGACGGTGGCCGCCGCCATGCCCAGGGCGGCGGTGTTGCGGAAGCCGATGCGCAGGTAGACGCGGTTGCTGAGGGCCGCGGAGACGGGCCAGCTGAGCGTCATCACCGACAGCACGAAGCCCGCCGCGATCGGCCCGAGCCCGAGCACGGTCTGGGCGTACGTCGGGAGGAAGACCGTCGGGGCCACCATGAGGACGCCGAGCATGCCCAATGCCAGGTTGACGGCTACGATCACCCGGCGCCGCCAGACCCAGCCGGGGATGATCGGCTCCGCGGCCCGGCGTTCGGCCCACACGGTGAGGGCGCCCATGACGAGGCTGCCGCCGAGCAGCCACCACCGGGCGGGCCCGCCCTGGACGAGGCCGGTGATCAGCAGCCCGCCGGAGAGGAAGAGCAGCAGCGCGCCGGGCCAGTCGACGCGGTGCCGGGTCCGCTCGCCGACCCGCTCGCGCAGATGGCGGGAGATGAGCAGGAGCGCGACCGCGCCGATCGGCAGGTTGATCAGGAAGATCCAACGCCAGCTGGCGTACCCGGCGAGCAGCCCGCCGCACAGCGGCCCGAGAACGGCCGAGACCGCCCAGACCGTGGAGATCGCGGCCTGGATGCGGCCACGCTCCTTCAGCGGGTACAGGTCGCCGGCGACCGTCTGCACGGTCCCCTGGATGGCACCGCCGCCGAGCCCCTGCACGATGCGGAAGGCGATCAGGCCGGCCATGCTCCACGCCCCGGCGCACAGCACGGAACCGAGCAGGAAGATGCCGATGCCGGTGAGCAGCACGGGCTTGCGGCCGAAGGTGTCGGCGAGCTTGCCGTAGACCGGGAGGGTCACCGTGACCGCGAGCAGGTAGCCGGAGAAGAGCCAGGAGAAGACGGAGAAGCCGCCCAGCTCGCCGACGATCTGCGGCACGGCGGTGGAGATGATCGTGGAGTCCATCGCCGCCAGCGCCATGGCCAGCATGAGCGCGGCGACCACCGGGCCGCGCCGCTGCGGCCCCTGCCGGCGCGCGGTGGCGGCTGCGGTCGCGGTCTGCTCGGTGCGCTCCACGGGACCCCCTGGTTGTGTGTACGACACACGATTTCATGCCCGGCCCCCGTGCGCACAGGGGGTTCCCGCAGGCCGGACGGCGCGGCTTGAACCTCCCGCGACCGGAGGGCGCACTCTCGACCCCGAGCCGGGTCAGCCGAAAGTCGCAGTCCCCCTAGGGGTCCCACCGAACTTTCTCCTACCCCCGGTTCGTACCGGCGGAGGACGAGGGGGCCCTCCTGGGCTCCCTAGCCTTCTGGTGGGGCTAACCCCCGGGCCGATACGGAGACGCGCACCATCGTCCCGGCCCCCTCCCCGAAGCCAGTCTTGGTACGCGACGAAGCACGCCCCGAACCGGCGGCGACGACCACTCGAACAGGAGCATTCCAGTGACAACGGCAGTATCGATTCCCAAGTCCGGGGGCAGCGGAGAACGTACGGCCGTGGCCGCCCGGGCCCGTCAGGTCACCAAGGCGTACGGCTCGGGCGAGACCCGGGTCGTGGCCCTCGACGCGGTCGACGTCGACATCGACCGCGGCCGCTTCACCGCGATCATGGGGCCGTCCGGCTCCGGCAAGTCGACCCTGATGCACTGCCTCGCCGGTCTCGACACGGTGACCGAGGGCCAGATCTGGGTCGGTGAGACCGAGATCACCAAGCTGAAGGACAAGAAGCTCACCCAGCTGCGCCGGGACAAGATCGGCTTCATCTTCCAGGCCTTCAACCTGCTGCCGACCCTGAACGCGGCCGAGAACATCACGCTGCCCATGGACATCGCCGGCCGCAAGCCCGACCCCCAGTGGCTGCAGCGCGTCGTGGAGACCGTCGGCCTGGCCGGCCGCCTCAAGCACCGTCCCGGCCAGCTCTCCGGCGGCCAGCAGCAGCGCGTCGCCGTGGCCCGCGCCCTCGCCGCCCGTCCCGAGATCATCTTCGGTGACGAGCCGACCGGAAACCTCGACTCGCGCGCCGGCGCGGAGATCCTCGGCTTCCTGCGCCGCTCCGTCGACGAACTCGGCCAGACCATCGTCATGGTCACGCACGACCCGGTCGCCGCCTCGTACGCCGACCGCGTCCTCTACCTCGCCGACGGCCGGATCGTGGACGAGATGCGGGACCCGACCGCCGACTCCGTCCTGGAGCGCATGAAGGACTTCGACGCCCGCGGGAGGACGTCGTGACCGTCGTCAAGACCTCGATGCGCAACTTCGTCGCGCACAAGGGACGCATGGCGCTGTCCGCCATCGCCGTCCTGCTGTCGGTGGGCTTCGTCTGCGGCACGCTCGTCTTCACCGACACCATGACGTCCACCTTCGACAAGCTCTTCGCCGCCACGGCCTCGGACGTCACCGTCACGCCCAAGGGCGCGCCCACCGACGACGAGATGCAGATGACCACCAAGGCGGCCACCGTGCCCGCCTCCGTGGCCGGGGAGCTGCAGCGGGTCGAGGGCGTCAAGTCCGCGACGGGCGAGGCCAACAGCCAGACCCTGACCGTCACCGACGCCGCCGGCGACAACCTCGGCCCGACCTCCGGTGCCCCCACCATCGGCACCAACTGGGACCCCACCGAGCTGCGTTCGGTCGACGTCACCTCCGGCCACGCCCCGCGCGGCCCCACCGAGGTGATGGTCGACGCCGACACCGCCGACAAGAAGCACCTGGAGCTGGGCGACGAACTGCGCGTCATCGCCATCCCCGGTGAGTTCCGGGCCCGCATCAGCGGCATCGCCACCTTCAAGGTCACCAACCCCGGTGCGGCGATCTTCTACTTCGACACCGCCACCACCCAGACCAGGCTGCTCGGCGCCAAGGACGTCTTCAGCAGCGTCGGCCTGACCGCGAAGCCCGGGGTCAGCGACGAGCAGCTGAAGAAGAACGTCACCGCCGCCCTCGGCGCCACCGCCGGCTACAAGGTGCAGACCCAGGCCGAGTGGACCGCCGAGAACCAGAAGGACATCGCCGGCTTCCTCGACGTCATCAAGTACGCGATGCTCGGCTTCGCCGGGATCGCCGTCCTCGTCGGCGTCTTCCTCATCGTCAACACCTTCTCGATGCTGGTCGCCCAGCGCACCCGGGAGATCGGCCTGATGCGGGCCGTCGGCGCCAGCCGCCGCCAGGTCAACCGCTCGGTGCTGGTCGAGGCGCTGCTGCTCGGTGTGGTCGGCTCGGTGCTCGGCATCGGCGGCGGCGTCGGGCTCGCCGTCCTGCTCATGAACCTCATGGGCAGCGCGGGTATGAACCTCGACACCTCGTCCTTGACGATCAAGGCCACGACCCCCGTCATCGGGCTCGTCCTCGGCGTGGTGGTGACCGTCCTCGCCGCCTACCTGCCCGCCCGGCGGGCCGGCAAGGTCTCCCCGATGGCCGCGCTGCGCGACGCCGGCACCCCCGCCGACGGCCGTGCCGGCAAGGTGCGCGCCGTGATCGGCCTGGCCCTCACCCTCGCCGGTGCCGCCGCGCTCCTGGCCGCCGTGCGGGCCACCAAGGCCGCGGACGGCTCGATGTTCCTGGGCCTCGGCATCCTGCTCACCCTGGTCGGCTTCGTGGTCGTCGGGCCGCTGCTCGCCGGCGTCGTCGTCCGGGTGATCAGCGCGGGCGTCCTGCGGATCTTCGGCCCGGTCGGCCGCCTCGCCGAGCGCAACGCGCTGCGCAACCCGCGGCGCACCGGCGCCACCGCCGCCGCCCTCATGATCGGCCTCGCGCTCGTCGCGGGCCTGTCGGTGGTCGGCTCCTCGCTGGTGGCCTCGGCGACCGACCAGCTCGACAAGTCGGTCGGCGCGGACTTCATCATCGCCTCCGACAGCGGCCAGCCGATCACCCCGCAGATCGAGCGCGCCATCAAGGCCGCGCCTGACCTCGCCCACGTCACGGACTACAAGTCCCTGGACGTCGAGCTCACCGCCCCCGACGGGTCGGTGTCCGACACCTCACTGACCGCCGCGGACCCGACGTACGCCCAGGACCTCCAGGTCAAGACGGTCGCCGGGGAGCTGTCGGCCGCGTACGGGGCGAGCGCGATGTCGGTCGGCGAGAGCTTCGCCGACAAGCACAAGGTCAAGCTGGGGGACAAGCTCGCCGTCCGCTTCGAGCACGGCGACACCGCCACGCTGACCGTGGCCGCCATCACGTCCGCGGACACCGTCTTCGACCAGGGCGCGATGTACACCAACATCACGACCGCGGCGCGCTACGTGCCGGCCGACCGGATGCCGGTCAACGACATCATGTTCGCCGCTGCCAAGGACGGGCGGCAGGACGCGGCCTACGCGGGGCTGAAGAAGGCGCTGCACGACTTCCCGCAGGTCCAGGTCCGCAACCAGGCCGACTACAAGCAGATGCTCAAGGACCAGATGGGCCAGCTGCTCAACCTGATCTACGGCCTGCTGGCCCTGGCGATCATCGTCGCGATCCTGGGCGTCGTGAACACCCTCGCTCTGTCGGTGGTGGAGCGCACCCGGGAGATCGGCCTCATGCGGGCGATCGGCATGTCGCGGCGGCAGCTGCGACGCATGATCCGCCTGGAGTCGATCGTCATCGCCCTGTTCGGCGCGGTGCTCGGCCTCGGCCTCGGCATGGGCTGGGGCGCCTCCGCCCAGCAGCTGCTGGCGCTCCAGGGGCTCGGCGTCCTGGAGATCCCCTGGCCGACGATCATCACCGTCTTCATCGGCTCCGCCTTCGTCGGACTCGTCGCGGCGCTGGTGCCGGCGTTCCGGGCGGGTCGGATGAACGTGCTGGGCGCGATCGCGACGGAGTAGCGCGCGGGCGCGCTGCGGCCCCGGGTACGTGCTCATCGTGCCCGGGGCCGTTGTCGTGTGCGGGTGCGTCGTGATCGCGGTTGCGGTATCTCCCCCCGCCCGCCCGATCGGGGGTGCCCCGGCCGAAGGCTGGGAACCGCCCGCCGCGGGCGCGACGGACCCGTACCCGGCGAGCGAGCCGCACAGCTCACGGCGCCGGGTGTCCGCGGAGCGTCGTACGCTGGGACACCCCGGCTCGTTCGACGCGTCGGGCTGTTCGCGTTGCCCCGCCTGTCTGCCCTTGGGACGGAAAGCCACATGAGCCTGAACGGTCTGCTCGACGTCGTCGTGGACGACCCCGCGCTCGCGGAGGCCGTGCGCGGTGCCGCGGACGGCAACCGCCCGCACGTCGACCTGGTGGGCCCGCCCGCCGCCCGCCCGCTGGCCATCGCCGCGCTCGCGGCCCGCGCCGGCCGCACCCTGCTGGCGGTGACCGCCACCGGCCGCGAGACCGAGGATCTGGTCGCGGCCCTGCAGTCGCTGCTGCCCGAGGACTCCGTCGTGGAGTACCCGGCCTGGGAGACGTTGCCGCACGAGCGGCTGTCGCCGCGCTCGGACACCGTGGGCCGGCGCCTGGCCGTGCTGCGCCGGCTGGCCCACCCCAGCGCGGACGACCCGACCGCCGGCCCGGTGCGCGTCGTGGTCGCGCCGATCCGCTCCGTGCTGCAGCCGCAGGTCAAGGGCCTGGGCGAGCTGGTCCCGGTGGCGCTGCGCACCGGGCAGACCGCCGATCTGAACGACGTCGTGGACGCCCTGGCGGCCGCCGCGTACGCCCGCGTGGAGCTGGTGGAGAAGCGCGGCGAGTTCGCCGTGCGCGGCGGCATCCTGGATGTCTTCCCGCCCACCGAGGAGCATCCGCTCCGGGTGGAGTTCTGGGGCGACGACGTCGAGGAGATCCGTTACTTCAAGGTGGCCGACCAGCGCTCCCTGGAGGTCGCCGAGCACGGCCTGTGGGCGCCGCCCTGCCGGGAGCTGCTGCTCACCGACCAGGTGCGGGCCCGCGCCGCCGAGCTGGCCGAGGAGCACCCGCAGCTGCGCGAGCTGCTGGACAAGATCGCCCAGGGCATCGCCGTGGAGGGCATGGAGTCCCTCGCCCCGGTGCTGGTGGACGACATGGAGCTGCTGCTGGACGTGCTGCCGTCAGGGTCGCTGACCGTGGTCTGCGACCCCGAGCGGGTCCGTACCCGGGCCGCCGACCTCGTGGCGACCAGCCGGGAGTTCCTGGAGGCCTCCTGGGCCGCCTCCGCCGGGGGCGGCGAGGCGCCGATCGACCTGGGCGCGGCCTCGCTGTGGAGCATCGCCGACGTGCGCGACCGGGCTCGTGAGCTGGGCGTTCCCTGGTGGTCGGTGAGCCCGTTCGCGGCCGATGACGAGCTGGACGCCGACACCCTCAAACTCGGCATGCACGCCCCGGAGGTCTACCGGGGCGACACCGCCCGGGCGCTCGCCGACACCAAGGGCTGGCTCGCCGACGGCTGGCGCACGGTCTACGTCACCGAGGGCCACGGCCCCGCCGCCCGCATCGTGGAGGTGCTGGGCAACGAGGGCATCGCCGCCCGGCTGGACACGGGGCTGGACGGGCCGTTCGAGCCCTCCGTGGTCCATGTGGCCTGCGGCTCGCTGGAGAGCGGCTTCGTCGATCCCGCCCTGAGGATCGCGGTGCTCACCGAGACCGACCTGTCCGGCCAGAGGTCCTCCACCAAGGACATGGGCCGCATGCCGTCCCGGCGCCGCAAGACCATCGACCCGCTGACGCTGCAGGCGGGCGACTTCATCGTGCACGAGCAGCACGGCGTCGGCCGCTACGTGGAGATGGTGCAGCGCACCGTCCAGGGCGCCACCCGCGAGTACCTGGTGGTCGAGTACGCCCCGGCGAAGAAGGGCCAGCCAGGGGACCGGCTCTTCGTTCCCACCGACCAGTTGGAGCAGATCACCAAGTACGTCGGCGGCGAGTCGCCCTCGCTGCACCGCCTGGGCGGCGCGGACTGGACGAAGACCAAGGCGCGCGCCAAGAAGGCGGTCAAGGAGATCGCCGCGGACCTGATCCGGCTGTACTCCGCCCGGATGGCCGCGCCCGGCCACAGCTTCGCGCCGGACACCCCCTGGCAGCGGGAGCTGGAGGACGCCTTCCCGTACGCGGAGACCCCGGATCAGCTCACGACGATCGCCGAGGTCAAGGAGGACATGGAGAAGTCGGTCCCGATGGACCGGCTGATCTGCGGCGACGTCGGCTACGGCAAGACCGAGATCGCGGTGCGCGCGGCCTTCAAGGCCGTGCAGGACGGCAAGCAGGTCGCCGTCCTGGTGCCCACCACCCTGCTGGTGCAGCAGCACTTCGGCACCTTCTCCGAGCGCTACTCGCAGTTCCCGGTGGTGGTCAAGGCGTTGTCCCGCTTCCAGACCGACACGGAGGCCAAGGCCGTCCTGGAGGGCCTGCGCGAGGGATCGGTGGACGTCGTCATCGGCACCCACCGGCTGTTCTCCTCGGAGACCAAGTTCAAGGACCTGGGCCTGGTCATCGTCGACGAGGAGCAGCGCTTCGGCGTGGAGCACAAGGAGCAGCTGAAGAAGCTCCGCGCCAACGTCGACGTGCTGACGATGTCCGCCACGCCCATCCCGCGCACCCTGGAGATGGCGGTCACCGGCATCCGTGAGATGTCGACGATCACCACCCCGCCGGAGGAGCGGCACCCGGTGCTGACCTTCGTCGGCCCGTACGAGGAGAAGCAGATCGCCGCCGCGGTCCGCCGCGAACTGCTGCGCGAGGGCCAGGCCTTCTACATCCACAACCGGGTGGAGAGCATCGACAAGGCCGCCGCACGGCTGCGCGACCTGGTGCCCGAGGCGCGGATCGCCACCGCGCACGGGCAGATGGGCGAGTCCGCGCTGGAGCAGGTCGTGGTCGACTTCTGGGAGAAGAAGTTCGACGTGCTGGTCTCCACGACGATCGTCGAGTCCGGCATCGACATCTCCAACGCCAACACCCTCATCGTCGAGCGCGGCGACAACTTCGGCCTCTCCCAGCTGCACCAGCTGCGCGGCCGGGTCGGCCGGGGTCGCGAGCGCGGTTACGCCTACTTCCTCTACCCGCCGGAGAAGCCGCTCACCGAGACCGCCCACGAGCGGCTGGCGACGATCGCCCAGCACACCGAGATGGGCGCCGGCATGTACGTCGCGATGAAGGACCTGGAGATCCGCGGCGCGGGCAACCTGCTCGGCGGCGAGCAGTCCGGTCACATCGCGGGCGTCGGCTTCGACCTGTACGTCCGCATGGTCGGCGAGGCCGTCGCGGACTACCGGGCGTCCCTGGAGGAGGGCGGCGGCGCGGCCGAGGAGGCACCGCTGGAGGTGAAGATCGAGCTGCCGGTCGACGCGCACGTGCCGCACGACTACGCGCCCGGCGAGCGGCTGCGCCTGCAGGCCTACCGGGCGATCGCCTCGGTGAACTCCGAGGAGGACATCACGTCCGTCCGCGAGGAGCTCACCGACCGCTACGGCAAGCTCCCGGAGCCGGTGGAGAACCTGCTGCTGGTCGCCGGGCTGCGGCTGCTGGCCCGCCGTCTCGGAGTCTCCGACATCACCCTGCAGGGCAACAACGTGCGCTTCTCCCCGGTGGAGTTGCGCGAGTCGCAGGAGCTGCGGCTGAACCGCCTCTACCCCCGCACGGTCGTGAAGCAGGCGGCCAGGCAGATCCTGGTGCCGCGCCCCGCCACGGCGCGGATCGGCGGCAAGCCGGTGGTCGGCCGGGAACTGCTGGCGTGGACGGCCGAGCTGCTGACCGCGGTCCTGGACAGCTGAGGCGCTCGCCGCCTCCGGGGACGCGACAGGGCCCCGTCCGCGCGAGGTCGAGGTGCGCGGACGGGGCCCTGTCGTTCCGGGGCGCCCCGCGGTTCAGCCCAGCAGGCGCCGGAGGTTCAGCCGGCCCCACAGCAGGCTGGCGGAGAACGACAGCACCATCACCGCCAGGACCAGCCCGACCAGCAGCAGCGCGGCCACCGGTCCGCTCAGGTGCGGCGAGACCGCGCGGTGGACCAGTTCCTCGACGAAGAGCACGTGCACCATGTACGCGCCCAGCGCCGCGCCGGCCAGGTGCTTCAGGCGCGGCCGGAAGCGCTCCGGGACGCGGATCCGGCTGACCAGCAGCAGGACGCAGACGCTCATCGCGGCCACGAACGCGTGGGCGTTGGGGATGACGTAGTGGACCCGCGTGTTGTACCAGAGGCACCCGGCCATGGTGAGCGGGAGCAGCACGAGCAGCCACCGGCGCCACGGGACGGCGCCGGCCGGCAGGGCGAAGAGCATGGCGCCACCGACCGCGTACACCAGGGAGTAGGTGCCGAAGCCCCAGGCCACGGGGGGCAGGTCGGTGTGGGTCAGATCCCCGACGAGGGCGATGACGCTCGGCAGGACCGCGATGCCCAGCAGCGCCGCCCCCAGCCCCCAGGGCCGCTTGCCCTCCTTGACGAGCATCGCGAAGGCGAGCAGCACGATGATCGGGATGTAGTTGTACATGAACCACAGGTGGTAGGCGGGCTGCACGGAGCCGAGGAGCGAGTCCCTCGCGAGCTCGGTCATCGGCCGCTCGTTGCGGTCCCGGAGCCAGGCCCACACCAGGTAGACCGCCGTCCACGCGAAGAGCGGGACGGTGTTGCGGACGACCCGCTGCCACATCCGGGCGCTGTCCCGCGGCGGGGAGCCGACCAGCACCGCCCATCCGGCGATGGCGAAGTACATGGGCACCGCGAACGGGTTGACCGCCTCGGCCACGTGCCCCGCCCAGTACGACCCGGCCCCGTGGGACGCGTCGTTCCCGGTAGAGCGGATGAACTGGGAGCCCACGTGGCCCAGCATGACGGTGGCGGAGCACAGCAACCGCATCAGGTCGATGTCGTAGCGGTGTTCCCGCGCGCCGGCGGAGTGACCGGAGGAGGCGGAACCGCGCTGCAACGGCAGTCGTACGGCTGTTTCATTCGACACCGCGCGATGATCGGGCACACGGGTGTCGAGGAACCGAACGGTCGCCCAACTCCCCGGATCCCGCGGGCATCGGAACGGTCTCGTTCCGACGGGCGGCCCCGCTCGTCTCCGCCGGGCGCCGGCGCGCCCGTTCACCCCCGGCCACCGGTCGCGCCGGTGCCTTTCCGGTGGTGCCGGCCGCGCTCTCCTCCGGGGACGTGGTCGTCCCTGGTGTCGTCGCTCCACGGCACGCCGCCGAGTACCGCGCCGGCCGCCTCCGGGGTGACCTTCTTGCCGGTGCGGTTGCACCCGGGCGGCGGACGGCTGTGGGAGGGGTCGCGCGTGACGGACGGCACCCGCGTGACCTGCGGCGCGATCGCGTCTCCACGCCGGATTCACCTGGACGCCACCCCTCGGCCGCCGGTCTTCACCAGGTTCGCACCCCCCGCCCCCCCCGCGGTGTCGCATAGTCTGCCGGGGCAGGTGAAATCGGACAGCGACCGGAGCGGATCCATGCACATCGCCGTCTTCGCCGAGGCGCCGGGCCGTGGGCCTGGCCACCGCGCTGCGCGGCGCCGACCCCTTCGCGGAGCACGCCGCCGAGGACTCGCCCGAATCGACGCTCACCGCGATCGGCGACGTACTCGGCGACGAAGCCGGGGAACCGGGGTACACGGAGGTCCGGGAACTGCTCGGCGTCACCCGGTTCGGAGAACGGATGGACCTCGCGTCGGGGCCGGCGGGCACGGACGGCCCGGCCGTCCCGCCCACCGATCCGCTGCCCACCGGGCCCGCGCCGACGGACCGGACCCCCGCAGCCCACCTCGCGCACGTCAGGGAACCGGCAGGCGCGGGCCGGACCGCGGACGCCCTCGCCGACGGTGTCCGTGTACTCCACGACCATCCGATCCCCGAGCCCGGCCGGACCCTGGCCGAGCTCCGCGAGCGCACCCGGGAGTGACCGCCGATCTCCGCCCAGACGACCACCGACGCCCCCGCCCTCACCACCGGTCCCGCGACCGGGGCGAGCGAGGCCTCCGCCGCGTCCGCCGCCCGGCCGCGTGAGCACAGATACGACATCGACCTCCTGCGCGTCCTGTGCTCCATCGGTGTCATCGTCTGCCACGCCGCCGGTCAGCTTCTCAACGCCGTGGGCCGCGAGCCCTCCGGCGGCCGGCCCGTCTACTGGACCGGGCTCGTCTCGGACGGGCTGACCCGGTGCGCCGTGCCGCTGTTCTTCGCGATCGCCGGCTGGGTCGTGCTGGTCGGCGCGACCCCCGAGGACAGCACGCAGGTCCGTAGACGGCTGACCCGCATCGTGCTGCCGATGGGCGTGTGGACCGCCGCGTACCTCGCCTGGGACTGGATCCGGCACACCAACTCCCGCCCCACGCAGCGGCTGGTCTTCGAGTCGCTGTTCGGCTCGATCCAGCCCGCGTTCCACCTCTGGTACCTGTACGCCTACGTGCCGGTGATCCTGCTGCTCTCGCTCGCCGCCCTGATCAAGGCGGGGAAGCGGCCCTGGGGCCTGGGCACCGTGTTCGTCCTGCTGGCCATCGCGCCCACCTTCACGGGCGACATCGGCAAGGTCCTGCATGTGAACCTGCCCGGCTTCGCCTGGACCCTCTCCCCGTACCAGGTCGCGTACGCCGCCGCCGGGTCCGCCCTGCTCGCGCTGCCGCTCGCGGCCACCACCGGCCGCCGTCGGCGTCTGAGGTGGCTGGCCGCCGCGGTCTGCGCGTGGGCCGCGGTCGTCGCGTACGAGCGCTGGCTGCACTACCCCTCGCCCTATGCGGGCCTCGCCGTGCCGTTCCTGGCGGGCGCCCTGGTGATGGCCCTCAACCGGATCAGCATTCCCGAGCGCTTCCGCCCGCTGGTGTCCCGGCTCGGCGGTGCGGCCTTCGGCGCCTACCTGGTGCACCTGATGTTCCTGCGGGCACTCGCCCCGCACCTGGTCTCCGCCGACGCGGGCTGGCCGGGCGCCGTCCTCATGATCACGCTGCTGGTGACCGGGACCGTGGTGCTCTCGTTCGCCGCCAGCCTGCTGTGGACGCGCCTGCGGCTCAACCGCTGGCTGGGCTGACACCCCGTACGACAGCGGAGCCCCCCACCCGGGTGAACACCCCCCGGGAGCAGGTCGGCCTGGTGCTGTGCGCCCCGACCCGATCAGGCCGTGCTCCCGCACCGGCATGATGAACAGCGGAAGCGGCGGACGGAGGGGCGCCGTGTCAGCGACACGGCGCCCCTCCCCGAAGGCCCGGCCCTGCGGGGAGGCTCAGCCAAGGACGGTCTTCAGCTTCGCGACGTTGTCCTGCGTCACCTTCCACAGCGCCTCCTGGCGTCCGTGGACGTCGGCGATGGTGGCCGACAGGTTGTCCAGGATGCCGACGGAGCGCTCCGCGAGGACCGCGCCGAGGTTCCGGTCGTGGACCGAGACGCCCCACTCCGGGCGCTCGATGTCGGACAGGAAGTACGCCATCTTCGGGTGGGAGATCAGGCTGATGATGGGCGTGCCGCAGCCGAACGGGATCATGCCCGCGTGGCCGCGCATGCCGATCACCAGCTTGGTGCGCGCGAAGGCGGTGCGCAGCTGGTCGGTGTCGAAGTCGTACATCGGCTCGACCGGCATCGAGATGCCGTACTCGCGCCGCAGGTCGAAGACGAAGCGCTCGTCGTCCAGGGCGTGGGCGGCGTACCGGACCTCGGCGTGCTTGCCGATGGCGCGGACCGCGGTGGCCATCTCCCGCAGGAAGTGGTCGTAGTCGTGGCCGAAGCGCAGCCCGGCGCGGTCGTAGGCGCAGTTGATCAGCACCGTGTCGTCGCGCTTCACCGGGTCCTGCCAGCCGGGCACCAACTGACGGGAGACGGTGGTCGGGCAGGGCTGGAAGATCACCCGGTCCCGAAGCTCCGCGGGGAGCAGCGCGCGCACCTTCTCCACCGAGCCGTGGTTGCGCAGACCGAAGAACGCCGACTTGGAGACCAGCAGCCGCAGGCTCTCCTCGAAGCGGCGGCGGGTGTACGACTGGCCGTCGAAGGCGTTGTAGCCGACCGCGAAGACCGCCAGCGGGACGTCGATCTTCTCCAGCAGCCGGTCCGGCACGTTCCACTGCCACGCGCTGTTGCCGTTCGGCGAGGTGTCCGGGATGAACAGGCCGCCGCCGCCGATGACCAGACCGCGGCGGGAGTTCACCCGCTCCAGGGCCGCCTCGTCGAAGAGCTTGTGCGCGTGGATGGAGTGCCAGCTGCGGTCGCCGGTGTCCGGGCCGAAGCACAGCCGTACCGTCTCGGGCAGGATCTTGTCGCCCGCGTTGCCCTGCCGCTCCATGTAGAACGCCACGTGCGCCAGCTGCTCGGAGGGCGTGCCGGTCTCGGCCGGGCGGGCGGCGATCGCCTCCGCGCGCTCGTACGAGATCCGGCAGGCGCGGTCGCTGACGTCCGCGTTGAGGCCGGCCAGGGCGTACTCGCGGGAGGCCGCGTTGTCGCCCAGGACCCACGCCATGTTCGCCAGCCGGCCGAAGGGGCGGGCGGCGGCCGGGGCGTGGGCCGTGGAGAGCAGCAGGTGGGCCGTGGCCTCCTCGTAGCGGGAGGTGGCCATCAGGGCCTGGCCGAGCAGCTCGTGGGAACGGCTCTCGTCGGCGGGGATGGGGGAGCGGCCGAGGATCTCCACGGCGTCCTCGTACCGGCCCTTGGACAGGTAGGCCTCGGCGACCTGGCGGACGCTCTCGTGCCGGCCCTCGCTCGCGACGAGGTGGCGGCCGAAGTGGATCAGCAGGTCCGGGTGCTTCTCGTCGGGCAGGGCCAGGAAGCGCTCGACGAACTCCGCGTGGGGAAGGTCGTACTCCTGCCACGCGGCCTCGGCGCCCGAGTAGCCGTGCTCGCCGCCGTTCCACGGCTTGTGACGGCCGGTGAAGTGCAGGATGACGACGTCTTCCTCGTCGGGGGAGCGGTCCCCGTTCAGCCGCCGCTTCACGAAGTTGTAGCGTGGGTCGATCTTGATGAACTTGCCCGCGAGCAGGGCGTTGAGGATGCCCTGGTCGTGCTTGTCCAGCTCGTACGTGCCGGCGGTGCCGACGGAGTCGATCTGCGCGCAGAACTCGTCGGTGAGGTACTCCTTCTGGATCACCAGCAGTCCGCTGTTGAGCTTGGACCGGTCCAGGAAGAACTGCGCCACCGCGCCGATGCCGTACCGCATCCGCAGCAGCTCGCTGATGTCACCGAGGACGACCATGTCGGTGTCGAGCGTGATGATCGTGTCGTAGTCGCGGATCCGGAAGACGTCGAGGATGAAGTACGCCTTGCGGACCAGGTAGTTCTCCGGGTCGCCCTTGACGAAGTCGTCGTAGCGCTCGGGGACCACGCGGCGCATGACGACACGCGGGTGCAGCTTGCGGATCTCGGTGATCGAGGACGGCTGCAGGTCGTCGTAGAGGACGACGAAGTCCTCGCACAGGCCGGGGTTGGTCAGTGCCAGGCTGCGCAGCAGGGTGAGGAAGCCGGGCAGGTAGTTCTCGTCGACGTACGACGCGAAGGCGACGCGGCGCTTGCCGGTCAGCGTCTCGCTCCGGGGCGCCGGAACCAGGACAGGGGCGGTCATCGGAGCGATATCCTCATTTCAGTGACGTCCTGGGCGCGGGCCATGACCCAGTCCTTCTCGTCCGCGTAGCCGTGCGCGGCGGCGATCGGCAGCTTCATCGCTTCCTGGAGGCGGTAGGCACCGGTGTCGTAGAAGTCGAAACCGATGAGGTCGATCTTCGGGTTGACGTCCAGGAAGTCCAGCAGCCACAGCATGTTGAAACCGCTGGTGGGGATGGACGGCATCGCCTTCTCGTCGATCCTGCCGATCTCGCGCACCGGCCAGCGCAGCGTCCGGTCGCCCACGTAGCGCTGGGCGCCGGGGACGAGGCGGCGGCGGAGCGAGTTGCGCCACTGGTGGTGGATGCCGCCGAAGACCAGCCGCGTCTCGACCTTCTTGTCCCAGTTGAAGTCGTGCATGTGGATCGTCGCGTGGATGTCGGTCCTGGTGCCGGTGGCCGGTGCCTCGATCCGGTAGGAGTTGAAGCGGACGACGAGGTCGTAGGAGTCGATCTCCCGCCCCATCGTGCCGGTGCCCACGCGCTGGGAGTTGGCGACCAGGCAGATCGTCTTCCCCGCGATCAGGTTGCGGAAGTCGCTGAGGCCGACCATCTCCGAACCGGTCAGCCCGGGGTCGGGGATCGGGTCCAGATCGCGCAGCCGGCGGTCGTCGGCGTACATGCGGAGCAGCCGGGTCGAGCCGGCCAGCCGGCCGCGGTCCCGCTCCAGGCGGAGGTCGACGTAGTCCGTCAGCGCCGCCCGCACGGACGTCGCGGGACGCTCCTGCTCGGCCATCGAGACCAGCGCCGCCACGAGCCGGGACTCGGCGCGCTCCCAGTCGCCGGCGTCCTTGAGGGCCAGGCCTTCCGCCCACAGCTCGGTCTCCGGGACGCCCTTGAACTCACCGGCGCCCGGGGTCTCCCGCTGGAGCAGGTCCAGCGTCTCCGCCAGGCGCTCGCCGCTCTGCCGGAGCCTGGTGATCCGGCCCGCGATGTTGAGGTCGTCCTTGGGGGTGAGCGCCAGGAAGCGCTCGTACGCCGCGACGGTGGCGGCGTCGTCGCCGAGCGCGTCCATCAGGCGCGCCCGCAGCCGCCAGCCGGCCCGGGACTGCTTGCGGACACCGAGGACCGTCTCGGTGATGCGCGTCGCGAGCCGCAGCTCGTCGGCGCCGCGCACGTCCACGGCCTTGTTGCCCACCTCGAGCAGGGCGTCGAAGACCTCGGGGCTCGACTTCGGCCAGGTGCTCTTGCCGCCGGAGAGGGCGGCCGCGTCACCGGGGTCCGTCATCGCGGCCGCGTACCGGGCCAGCAGTTCCCGGATCGCCTCGGCGAGCCGGCCCTTCTGCGGGTCCAGGTTCTTGACGAGCTTGCCGCCATGGACGGCGCAGGACCGGACGCACTCGGCCACGGAAACCGAAGCGATAGGAATATCCGCCCCCGCGGCATTGTCCAATCTTTTCTCGAGCCATCCAGCCCGGAACTTGACCATGCTGCTCCCAACAATGACACGGCCGCTGGGGAGAACTGCATGGGTTTCCCGCGCGGATCAACAGACGCCGCCCGGACGCCTCGACGCACATGGACACGCGCACGGCACATGGGGCGGAGCGATCACGATAGGGAGTGGATGTGACGTTCAAGTGAACGAGGATCCAATCGGATGCGAACGACCATGGCCGCCGTCGACGAGCACCGCGGACGACGTGGGAAAAGCGGGAATTCGCATTCCGTATTCCGTGCGTTCACCTTGCCGAAGCATTTCCGACGCCCGGTCCGGATCTAGTCCGATACGCTTGTCCCCCGGCGTCGTCCGGAGGGCCGGATTCCGTGGCCCGCCTCGAGATCGTGTGGATTCCCAGGTGCCCAAACTTTCGGTAATCGTCCCCTTCCGCAATATTCAGGCATACGCGCACGACATGTTGTGCGGGCTGGCCAACAACGCGGGGGAGGGCACCGAGTTCATCCTCGTCGACGACCACTCGACGGACGGCACCCCGGAGATCCTGGAGCACTGGGAGCGCCGACTGCCGGGCATGAGGGTGATCCGGCACGAGGTGAACAGAGGCGTCGCCCAGTCCCGCAACAGCGGACTGGACGCGGCCGGCGGGCAGTACGTGACCTTCCTGGACGGCGACGACTGGTACGCCCGCGGCTACCTCGACCGGCTGGTCGCAGGCATCGAGCGGCTGGGCTGCGACTTCGTGCGCACCGGGCACATCAAGGCCACCGGCACCGAGCGGACCGTGCACCGCCCTCCGGCCAGGCTCTGGGACGCGGTGCTCCACCCGCGCGACGCGATCACGCCCTCGCACGTGTCGACCATGGTCGACTACCCCTTCGTCTGGGCCGGGATCTACCACCGCCGGCTCTTCGAGGGCGGCGGCATGCGCTACAGCACCAGCCTGCGGACCGCGGAGGACCGCGAGTGGGTCTGGCGGCTGCACCTGACGGCCGAGTCCTTCGCGGTGATCCGCCCGCTCGGGGTCTTCTACCGGCGCGGGGTCAGCGACTCGCTCACCCAGATCGGCGACGGCCGGCAGCTGGACTTCATACCCGCCCACGACGCGATTCTCGAGAACGTCCGCGCCGACCGCGAGGCCGAGCGCTTCCTGCCCAAGATCGTCCGTACCTACTGCGCGCTGATCGCCTTCCACATGTCCAACCTGCGGCGCTACGACCCCGAGACCGGCCGGCAGCTCAAAAGGCGGTCCGCCGCGGCCCTGGCCCGCATGCCGCAGGAAGTGCTGGACCGGACCCTGGCCGAGATGGACATCGAGCGCGCCGGCGTGCTCCTGCGGCTGCGCGCCGACGCGCGGAAGGCGGCGTGACGATGACCCTGTCGACGGCCGGGCGGGCCGGGGAGAGCATGAACCACGACCGGGCCCAGATCTTCGAGGTCTCGACCCTCTACGGCGCCGCGACGCTCGCCGCCGCCCTGGACGCCGGCGCCTTCGGGCCCCGTACCGGCACCCGGCGCATCCTGCTGGTGAGCAACAACGCCCCGATCCCCGAGACGGTCGCGCAGCTCTCCGACATGCACGGGTACCAGCGGATCGTCACCCGCTTCGACGAGGTCGTCTCGTGGAACGAGGTGATCCACCCGCACCTGCCCGCCAAGTGGGCCCCGCTGGAGGACGAGAGCTCCATCTGGGAGCGGCTGTTGCGGCACTCCTGGGGCCTCGGTGACGTGTCCGTCGAACTCGTGGTGGAGTCGATCCAGGTCAACCCGGCACGCGCGCTCGCCACGATCTTCGCCGAGAGCGCCGTCCACGTGTACGCGGACGGCCTGATGAGCTACGGGCCCACCCGTGAGAAGCTGCCGGGCCCCCTCGGCAACCGCGTCCAGCGGGTCCTCCACCTCGACCTGGTCCCGGGGCTTCGCCCGCTGCTGCTGGCGGAGACCGGTGCGGAGCCCGAACTCGTCCCCGACGAGGCGTTCCGGGCCGTGCTCGAGGAGATCGCCGTCGATGCGGCGGACGACCCCCGGCTCACCGCGCTCGCCGAGGACCCGCCGACCGCGGTGCTGCTCGGCCAGTACCTCGCCGCCCTGCGCATCCTCACCCCGCAGGAGGAAGAGGAGTTGCACGTCTCGATGGTCCGCGGCGCGGTCGCCGCGGGGCACCGCTCGATCGTCTTCAAGCCCCATCCCACGGCGCCGGCCGGCTACTCGAAGGCGATGGAGGAGGCCGCGGCGGCCGAGGGCGCACGGCTGCGGGTCCTGGACGGCCCGCTGCTGGCCGAGACGCTGTACGAGGTCTGCCGGCCGCAACTGGTCGTCGGCTGCTTCTCCACCGCGATGCTCACCGCGAGCGCCTACTACGGCGTCGCGATCGCACGGGCCGGCACCCGTCTGGTCCTGGACCGGCTCACGCCGTACCAGAACAGCAACCGCATGCCGCTCACCATCGTCGACCACCTCGTGCCCGACGTCGCCGTTCCGGCCGGCCAGGGCGGCGCGGCCGGTGAACTCACCGCCCTCGTGCGGGCCGTGGGCTTCTGCATGCAGCCCAGGATGCACCCCGGGCTGCGCGAGGAGACCGCGGCGTGGCTGCGGGACCACCTCGGCCCGGACACCGAGCACTACTTCCGGCGCCGCCGCCTCACCTCGCTCGGGCTGCCCGGTGGCGGCCCGCTCAGCGCCACCCAGCGGCTGCGCGGCAACACCACCGTGCGCCGCATGGTGCGCGTGGCCCGCCGCCTCCGCGCCCGCGCGGGCCGGTAGGGTCAGGCCCTAACGTCCCACCTGCCCCAGCCAGGTCAGCGTCCGCCGTACCTCCAGCGAGAAGGGGTGGTGCGGGCCGTGCACCCGGTCGGAGTCGTACAGCAGGCGGGACAGCACGTCGTGGGCGGCCGCGCGATCGCCCACCGACAGCAGCAGATGGCCGATCCGGCGCCGCACCTCCAGCGGCAGGTCCGGGTCGGTGGCGCGGTACTGCTCGAAGGAGGGCAGCAGCGCCCGGTACTCGGCGAGTGCCGCCGGGGCCTCGCCCAACTGCTCCAGACACTGGGCGGCCTCGTAGCGGTACTGCAGCGACTGGCGACCCAGCGGCCCCGACTCGGCGGCCAGTTCGTCCGCGAGCCGGCGCAGCTCCGGCAGGGCGCGGCGGTACTGGCCGTCCTCCATCAGCGTGGCCGCGTACTGCTTGCGCAGCATCCGCACGACCGGGGACTGCTCGCCGTGCTTCTCCGCCGCGGCCGGCAGCACCCCGCCCAGGATGTCGACCGCCTGCGTGATGCGGCCGGCGTCGAGCAGCCGCTTCACCTCGTCGACGGCCTCCGCGATGCCGTGGCCCGCGGGAGCCGCGGTCGCGGTCGCGGCCGGGGTGGGGGTGGGCTGCGGCGGGGCGGCCGGCCGGTCCGGCCAGGGAGCGAGCGGGCGCAGGAAGGGGCGGGTGGGGTCCATCGGCCCGAGGGGGCGGTGGACGACGCCGGGCACCGGCAGCAGCGGCGCCAGCCGGCGATAGGTCTCCTGGGCGTCCGCCGGGCGTTGCTGCGGGTCCTTCGCCAGCAGCTGCAGCACCAGTGCCTCCAGCGGCTCCGGCACCTCCGGGCGCACCTGCCGCAGCGGCACGGGCTGCTCGTACAGGTGCCGGTGCAGCACGCCGAGCGCCGTGGCGCCGGCGAACGGGACCGTTCCGCTGACCAGTTCGTGCAGCAGCACCCCGAGGGCGTACAGGTCCGTACGGGGCCCGACGGCGCCGCTCATCGCCTGCTCCGGCGCCATGTACGCGGGCGTCCCGATAGGCGTGCCGGTGTGCGTGAGCCGGGTCGTGTCGGTGTCGAGCACGGAGGCGACGCCGAGGTCCAGGACGACCACGGTGCCGTCCGGACGCACCATCACGTTGCGGGGTTTGAGGTCGCGGTGCACGATCGGCACCGCGTGCACCGCCGACAGCACGGCGCACAGCTGCACCGCGACGGCGACCGCCCACGGCCAGGGGTACGGGTCGTGCTCGGCGAGGTGGTCGGCGAGGTCGGCGCCCTCCACGTACTGCATGACGAAGTACAGCTCGTCGGCGTCGCTGCCCGCGTCGTGGACGGTGACCAGCCCCGGATGGTCGACCTGGGCGGTGACCCGGCACTCCCGCTCGAAGCGCCGGCGCAGCTCCTCGGCGTCGGCGCCGCCGGCCACCTTGTCCGGGCGCAGCAGCTTCACGGCCACCCGCCGGTCCAGCCGCCGGTCGTACGCGGTCCACACCTGGCCCATGCCGCCCTGGCCGAGGACCGTGGCCAGCTCGTAACGGCCGGCGACGATCCGTCCGTTCACCGACCGCCCTCCTGCTTGCGCAGCAGGTCGCTCAGCTCGTCCAGTTCGGCCCGCACCTGGTTGATCCGCGGTGGGTGCGGGGGCGGGGGCACGGGCGACTGCGGCGGTACGGGGGCCTGCGGCGCGGGGGACGGGGGCGGGGTCGTGCGGTACGGGTTGTAGTCCACCGGCGGCTGCGGCGGCGCCGGGTGGTGGGGCTGCGGGTACGGCACGGTCGTGGCGTACGACGGGTAGCCGGGCACCGCGGCCGCCCGGTGCAGCGCCAGGTCGGCCACCAGGTAGTGGACGCCGACCAGGGGGACGAGGGCGATGGCGGTGAGCATCGCCACGTCGGTCCAGGGGCTCTCCTCCGGCAGCGTGCCGACGGTCGCGAAGGAGGCGATGCTCACCGCGGTGCAGATCCAGAAGAACACCCAGTCCATGGTCCGGCGCCGCTGGATGGCCAGGTGCAGCAGCGGGAGGCCGGACAGGAAGCCGCAGCTGATCGCGGTGATCGTGAGGAAGATGGCACGGAGCGTGATCGCCGTGGCCTTGGACTGAGCGGGTGGGTACGGCGGGACCGGGCCGGGGCCGTTCATCACTGCTCTCGGACTCCCTGGACATCAGTGCGGAGGACAGCTGCGGGTGGTATCGCGAGAGTATCCGCCGTCCCCGACGGGCTGTCACCCGATCCCGTAACTATTCGGGACGCACCGTGCCGTCGGTCAGCCCGTCGTAGAGCCCCTGCACCAACTGCTCACCCAGCTGTCCCGCCAGCCGCAGGGCCTCCTCGAAGGCGGCCATGGTGCGGAAGCGTTCCCCGTACCGGCGTTGTTCGGACAGCGGCAGCCGCGGCACCTGGAGCCGGCGGACGTCCAGCCGGGTCGCGGTGGAGGCGTAGCTGCTGGCCTGGCGGTTGTTGGCGGTACCGCGCAGGAAGCCGGCGAGGAACCAGGGGTCCAGGGCTGCCGGGTCGGGGCGCAGCAGGTGGAGGTTGCGGCCGAGGGCCGCCCCCGCGGTGGCGGCGTCGACGACACGGGCGGCCGGGCCCCGGCCGAGCACCGGCACGACCACGTCGCCCTCCCGCGTCAGGACCGGCTCCTCCGCGGTCGGTACTTCGGGCAGGGTGCCGCTCGGGGCGCCGCCGCCGAGGACGTCGTGCTCGGTGAGCACGGCGGGACCCTCGCCGGGGCGGGCGCCCCCGGTGCCGCCCGCGCGCAGCACCAGCGCTCCGGCGCGGGCCAGCTCGCCGACCGTGGTGAGCGGCCAGCGGGCGGGCTCGGCCGCCCCGGCGGGGGCGGGGGCGAGTTCGGCGGTGCGCAGCAAGGTGAGGGCCAGCCGGTCGCGCACCCCAACGAGTTCGGCCGCCCCACCGCCCGCGGCGGGCGGCGGCAGATGGCGGGCGGGGGCCAGGTCCACGTCGTCGTCGAGCAGGTCGATGACCTTCAAGGCGCGGCTGACCCCGGGCCGCTCCTCCGTGGTGCCGTGCCGGTCGAAGGACTGCCAGGCGTCCAGTACGGTGGCGCGCACCGTCTGCCAGGGCACCTTCTCGCCCCCGGGGGCGGTGTCCTGCGCCCCCGCGGTGTCGACCAGCAGCAGATGCGGGGAGGCCGCTGTGCCGCCGTCCGGCCTGCGCAGCACCCACAGGTGGAGCGGGATGCCGTACGGGGGCGCGGCGCCGGCCGGGAGCGCGACCACCGCGCGCAGGGTGCCGCGCCGCAGCAGGTCGGCGCGGATCCGGCGGCCGGAGCGGCGCGAGGCGGCGGCGGGCGGCATCAGCAGCACCACCGTCCCACCCTCCCGGACCCGCGCCAGGCAGTGCTGCACCCAGGCGAGTTCGGACTCCGTGCGGGCCGGGAAGCCGTACTCCCAGCGGGGATCGTAGGCGAGCTCCTCGTGACCCCAGTTGCGCTCGTTGAACGGCGGGTGGCACAGCACCGCGTCGGCTGCGAGCCCGGGGAAGGCGTCGGCGCGCAGGCTGTCGCCGCCGGCCACCCGTACCACCGCGGCCGGGTCGGCGTGCAGCGCCAGCCGCAGCGCCGCCAGCGCGGCCAGGTCCGGGTCGGCCTCCTGGCCGTACACCTCGTGCGGGGCTTCGACGGCGCGCAGCAGGGTGCCGGTGCCGCAGGCGGGATCCAGCACGGTGCGGGCGGGGCCGGCGAGCGCGGCCATCAGCTCGGCGGGCGCGGGCGGGGTCAGCGTGTACTGCCGGGGGTTGGCGTCCAGATAGCGCCCGAGCAGGAACTCGTAGGCCTGGCGCGGGCCCATTCCGGCGGCGAGCCCGGCCGCGCCGCGCAGCAGTTCGGCGTCGAGGGGGGTGCCGAGGGCGAACCGTCCCCCGAAGTGCCGCTCGAAGAGTTCCCGTACGGCGTCCTCGGCCGCCGCGCCCTCCAGCTCGGGCGCGCCGGCTGGACGTTCACGGACCAGCAGGCAGACGGCGCCGGCCTGCCGGAGCGCGGCCGCGGTGCCCACCGGATGGGACTCGGCCCGCTGCCAGACCCGTTCGCGCAGCGGGACCTCGGCCAGTTTGCCCTGGGCGCGGAGCCAGCTCTCGACCTCGGACAGCGCGAAGGCCGGGCTGGTGTCGGTGCCCCCCACCGGCTTGGGGAAGTCGGCGTGCCTGCGGCGCCAGTTGCTGACGGCCGCCCGCCCCACCCCGGCCAGCCGTGCGATCCCGGCGGCGGTCACCTCGCTTGCGTTCTCCGGCACCTGGCTGGCTCCCTTCCCGTGCGGGGTGCGGCTGTGGCCACGAGCATACCGGTGAACACAAGGCGTACCCCTTCACGCCGTGAATCCATGTGAATCGAGAATTCGTGTTGACTCGGTTCACAGCTCATGCTGTGATTGTCCCATCGGTTCACGGAGTTCCTGGGGCGTTCGGCCGGCCCGCAACCGTCATCCACACGCTGTCCACCAAGGGGGACGACCCTCATGACCACCACTCGCGGCGCGCTCACGGCGCTCGGCTGTCTCACCGCCGCCCTCACCATCGCCGCCTGCGGACCGCTCGACAGCACGGCGGAACCGGCCTCCACGGCTCTCGCCGACCAGCCGTCCGCCACCATCGAGAAGAAGGCCGTGGCCGCCATGAAGTCCGCCCCGGCGATGACCGTCGCCCTCGACGGCATCTCCGACGGCGAGCGGATGAAGTTCCGCATGACGATGAGCACGGCCGGCGACTGCAAGGGCGAGGTCACCGTCGAGGGCGGCACCGTCCGGCTCGTCAAGGCGGGCCCCTCGCTCTACATGAAGGGCGACGACGCCTTCTGGAAGGCCCAGGGCTCCGACGGTGCCGCCATGAAGGAGCTGCTCGGCGACCGGTGGATGAAGACCAAGGCCGACACGCCGGACAACAAGGACCTCGTCGAGGCCTGCGACCTCGACGCGTTCCTCGCCGAGCTCGAGAAGGACTCGGACGGCGACCTGGGCGGGAAGAAGGGCGAGCCCGCCACCCTCGCCGGTACGCCCGCCGTGCCGATCACCAGCAAGGACGGGGCCGAGACCACCACCGCCTACGTGGCCACCGAGGGCAAGCCGTACGTGCTCAAGGTGGTCGTCAAGGGCGGCAAGGAGCCTGGCACCATGCTCTTCTCCGACTTCGACAAGCCGGTGGAGATCACCGCCCCGGCGGCCAAGGACGCCGTCGACATCGACAAGCTCGCCGGCTGAGGCCGCCGGCCACGATGTTCGGGCCCTGGCGCGCGCCGCGCCAGGGCCGTCCCCTTCCCGAGAACGGCGGAACGCACCATGGAAGACCGGATACCCGACGACATCGCGGCCCTCGCCGCGGCCGAGGGCCTGGGGCGGCACCGCCTCACGATCCTGCCGAAGCGGCACGGCTTCCTGATGACGTGCAACTTCGTGTTCATGATCCTCGTGGGGCTGGCCTGCTTCGTGCTGCCCGGCATCTGGTTCCTCCACCACGCCCTGCGGACCCCGAACTTCTCCCGCAAGGCCGCCGCCCGCCGGCTCCACTTCTTCGAGTTCGGGCTGATCGAGATCGACCACGCCGGTGTCCCCGCCGCCTTCCGCTGGGACTCGATGACGGTGCTGCAGGAGATCACCGATTCCTACGTCAACGGCGTCCACGTCGCCACCGGTTACCGCTACACGCTGCACAAGGGCGACGGCACCGTGCGGAAGATCCTCAACTTCTACGCGGAACCGGAGCGGTGGGGGCCGTTCATCCAGCAGGAGGTCGCCGGGTTCCAGCTGCCGGGGATGCTGCGGATGCTGGAGGAGGGGCGGACGCTGACCTTCGGGGACATCTCAGTCAACCGTACCGGCGTCGCCACGTCCCGGCGCGGGGCCGTCACCTGGCCGGAGATCGAGGACGTCCGGGTCGCCGACGGCGTGCTCGTGCTGAAGAAGGCCGGCAAGTCCCTGTCCTGGTCCTCCAGGAAGGTCAAGGACATCCCGAACTTTTTGCTCTTCCTCGCACTTGTGGACGAACTGCGCCGAACCGCCGTCATGCGCTGACCGTTCGGCCGTCGCAGGCCCCCTGACGGGCCGCGGCTCCCACCTCTACAGTGCCAAGGTGCGTACAACCAGGGCGGGAACGGCAGCGGTGGCCGTCGTCGTGCTGCTCGGCGCGGGTCTGGCCGGGTGCACTGGCGAGGACCTCGGAGGCGGCACGGGCAGCGGCGCCGGGAGCGACGCGGTCCCGAAGGGCAGCGCGCTCAAGGCGGTGGACGAACTGGCGGTGAAGGGCCGGGCGCCCAAGACCGGCTACGCGCGGAACGAGTTCGGCGCGGCCTGGGTGGACACCGACCACAACGGCTGCGACACCCGCGTTATCTCTATGCTTCGCGCTGTGGCATGTCCGTTCTCGCAGCGTATGCAGGATGTGGTCGGCTGTGCGTACTGAGAGGCACATGAGTCACAGGCCGCTGCGTGCGCGCGGGAAGAGGGTCGTCCTTACGGTCACCATCGCCGTCACGCTCGTCGCAGGCTGTGATGGTATGGAGCCGGGCGGAAGCTCCGCCGGATCCGGACCGGACGCCGCTGCCGGGCGGGCGGCGAGCCCGCTGACGAATCCGGACGGAACCAAGCCGGGGCTCGGCGCGCTCACGTCGGAGGCGGAAAAGGCGAAGGCGCGCAAACTCGTCGAAGAACTCAGAGTCAAGGGGCGTGGGCCGAAGACGGGCTACGAACGGGACGAGTTCGGCTATGCGTGGATGGACACGGCGGATGGGGTGCCGCTGGCGAGGAACGGTTGTGACACCCGGAACGACTTGCTGAAACTCCATGGACGGGACGTCCAGTTCCGTACGGGTTCCGACTGTGTGGTCGTGTCGATGAACCTGTACGACCCTTACACCGGCAAGGACATCGCCTGGAAGAAAGCCAAGGCCACCGAGGTGCAGATCGACCACGTGGTGCCGTTGTCGTACGCCTGGCAGATGGGTGCCTCACGTTGGAGCAAGGAGAAGAGGCAGCAGCTGGCCAACGACGCGCTGAATCTCCTGCCGGTCTCGGGCTCCACGAACTCCGCCAAACGCGATTCGGGTCCGGCGTCCTGGCTGCCGCCGAACAAGTCGATCCGGTGCTCGTACGCGGTCCGCTTCGCACAGGTTACGGAAAAGTACGAGCTCCCGGTGACGGCCCCGGACAAGAGGATGATGCTTAAGCAGTGCGAGGGCTGAGAGGGCTGTGGTGACCTGGGGAAATAATGTCGCTTCGCTGCGCGACGCATAGGCTCCATTGCCGTGGCTGACCGCATACAGAAGATCGTGACGAAGCTGCCGGGCCTGAAGAGCGTCACCGAAGTCTGGAAGACGGCTGACCGCAGTCTCGGGCGGGGAGACGCTGATTTCGTCGCGGACCTCGCTATCGCGCTCGCCGGGGCTTACGCCTCTGACGCCGGGCGGATATGGCAGTACAGGAGCGTCTTCGACTACCTGCTCCGGCTGCTGGCCACTACGCCCGACCCCGGCAACGTCGCCCAAGCACTGCGGCTGGTTTCTTCCGCGGAGGCCGCTGACAGGAAGCTGGACCGCTATACCGCCTCCCTGCTGGCCTCCAGCCAACCGACCGAGGAGCTCGCAGTGGCGTTCACTGGACACGCCACTGAGGAACTTCGGGCGTGCCTGGTCCATGAGCTGGTGCTCAGAGGCGTCGACGTCGCGGAGTCGCCGGGGATCGCCGGGTGGGCGACGTCGCCGCACTGGAGGCATCATCCTCTGGGTTGGCTGCCGTTGACCCTGTTGGAGCTGGAAGGCCGACCGGATCTGCCGAGTTACAGCGCGCGCGGTGGCAGCCACTCGATGCCGTACGGCCCGCCGGCGAACCGTGAGGTGCCGCGTGATGACCGGGCGCCCGTGCCGCCGGTCGAGGAGACGACGACCGAAGCCGTTGCCAAGACCACCGGCGTTGCTGTGACGAACTGGGCCGAGGAGTCGAATGGCCGGGTCGAAGCACGAGTCTTCGATCTGGCAGCTCCTCTGGAAGCCGAGTCGGTTCCGAGGATGCTGTTGGCACTCGGGCTGAAGTGCCTGGAAGGCGCCGGGACGAAGAAAGCCGCCCTATCGGTTGCGGCCTGCCCGCCAGAGCACCCATGGCGGGTTCTCTTCGCCGCCGCGTCCACGGGCGGTGCCTACAACTCCGGCGTCCGAGGTGCCTACGGCCGGCTGGCCGCCTGGCAGTCCGTAGCCGGCCTCTCCGGTGCGGAACAGGGCTGCCCCGCGGAAGAGGTCGAGGCGGTGGCACGGGCATGCGCTTGGTATGCATTTGGCGCCGACACCAAGTGGTTCGAGCGTGTGGCCTGGGATATCGGCCTCGTCGCGGTCTCTGCAGAACGCCGACGGCTGGCGATGCTGGCCGCGACGGACACCGACTGAGCGCGGTCCTGACCGGTGCGTGGGGTCAAGTCCTGACCACTTCGTCGGCCTTCCTCGCGGCTGTCCGGAAGACGGCATGAAAGCCGGACGGCCGCGAGTCGGCGGTATCGCGAGACTATGGGGACGGAACGGCCCGCATGGCACGGCGAAGACCGGCTCGCGCGGCGGTGAGGTCGTCCTCCGCCTCACGCAGTTGGCCCTCCAGGGCGGTGATCCGATCCCTGGCCTCCGACAGCGCTTGCTCCAGCGCGGTATTCCGCCGCTCGATCTGCTGTACCCGCTCGATCAGCTCGTGCTGGTTCACGCCCTCCAACTCGGCGCCGAGAGAGAGCCTGACCCGGTTGCGGAGCCGATCGCGCTCCTTCTTGAGGTCCTTGATCTCTTCGCGGGCCAGTGCAAGGTCCGTCCGCAACCCGGCCGGAGACACCTGGGACGCTTCTGGAGTGTGGGAGTTCTGGCGACCTCGCGTTCGCTGGGCGGTGAAGCCGTCCTGAACGGCCTGGTGCACCTGAGGCTGGTTGTAGACGAACCACGTGGACACCGAGGCCTCCCGTGCCACTTGGGCGACGGTGATCCGTTGCCCCGAGCGGAGAAGGGCATCCACGGCGTCGAGTGCACGCCTCGTCTTTTCTTCGCTGTCCTTGGCGCGGCTGACGCGCAGCCGCTCGATCCGAGCGTTCCGGTCGTTGCCGCTGGCAGCAGCAGGGATCTTCATTCCGAGCTCCGTGTCGTCAGCGACTGAAGGGGGACGAAGGCCGCTGCCGAACGTGCCTTGCGCAGCTCGCGTGAGGCGGATTCGACGGCGGCCCGCTCCTCGGCGGGCATCGCGTCCAGCTTCCGCCGCATCTCGTCGGCCGACTTCGAGTAGGCGCGGACCTGGTCGTCGAGATTGTGCACGACCCAGTCGGCGGCCTCCATGGCCAGGGCGGCCTCCTTGTCGGCCCGCAGGTCCGCGATCTGCTGTTCCAGGGCGGGGAGGTAGGAGGGATCGGGCCGGTAGAAGTCGCATCCGGCGCACTGGAAGCGGATGCGGCAGTGCCCGCCGCCGGCTTTGACGTTGCTCGGCTCGGTGCAGCCGCCATAGGGAACCCCGACGCTTTCCACCTCGTAGGCGAGGGGGTCGCTGAACCCGCGGGCGGCTCCGTGCCGGTCGACGGCGAGTGCCGCGACCGTGCGCACGGCCTCCTGCTTTCGGCTGAGGGAAACCTTGTAGTAGCCCATGGTGACGTCCAGCGAACGATGGTCCATGAGTTCCCGCAGGACGTCGGGGCGGGTGCCCGCGTCCGCATGGCGTTGGGCGTACGCGTGGCGGAAGCCGTACGGGACGATCTGGGTGCGGTCGTAGGCGAGCAGGGCGCCGTCCTCGTCGAGACGGTCGTCCACAAGGTCAGGGATCAGTTCGTCGACCCAGTTCCGGAAGATCCGGTTGCAGAAATGCGAGGTGTTCAGATGCCCGCGGCGTGGACGATTGCGCTGTCCTGGAGAGGGAAACAGCCACTGGGCGCAAGCCGGTACGGCCGGTAGCGCATAGAGCTCCTTCTGCCAGGATTCGATCAGTTGGGCGGTGCTCTCCGAGATGGGCAGACGACGGCCGTGTCGTCGCCGCTTGTGGTTGTCGTAGATCAGCGTCGGTTTGCCGTCGACCCGCTCCAGGCAGTCGCGGCGCAGGCTGGTGACTTCGCCCGGACGCCGACCGGTGTCCCGGAGGACCGCGTAGACCACCTGATACATCCGCGCGAAGTCGGCGGCCGTCCAGCCGCCGCTCGTGTACCCCGTCGAGGTGCCCAGCAGACCCAGGTGTGCGTCGAGTTGGGCGATGATGTGCTCGGGGATCGCACGGCCGAGATCGTCCTCGGTCACCTCCACGGCGGCGATGCTGTGGAAGCGGGGGTTGAGCGCGAAGCCGCCGGGCACGTGATCCATCATCTCGGCCTGACGGGCGTAATCCAGGAACGTGCGCCAGTGACGGAGCAGGGCTCTGCGGTGGCTGGTGGAGTAGTCGTGACCGTCCTCGGGCCGCTTGGTGATCCGGAACAGGTCCACTACGGCGTTCATGTCAGTCATGGCGAGGCGCTCCGGCTCATCCCCGTGGGGGCGGCCTGCCAGCGCAGAGGACGCGATGGTCGCGGCGTAGACGGTCTGCCGCAGGTTCATGACGTTGGGGCGTGCCGTGCGGCCGTACTCCTTGACCAGTTCCCGCAGCCAACGCTGCCGTACCGGACGGAAGTCGATCTTGCCGTGGACGGCGGCGTACTTGCGACCGCGTCCGGCCGTCAGCCCGATGAGAGCGCACTCCCAGATGTCGCCCGAGGTCGGATCGGTGCCCTCGAACTCGACGCGTGCGCGTCGGAGGTGCAGGAGAACACCGTTCAGGACGCCGGAGGCCGCAGCCGGAAGCCCGGAGGAGAAGGAGGCGTCCAGGTCAAGGAGCGAGCCGAGTTCGGAGGGGAGTCCGGCCACAATGCGGCGCACTCGCTGGGGGACCAGGCTGATCCCGGCGTCGTCGCGCTGCTGGAGCCCGTAGAGGAGCTCCTGGCGGACCGCTGGGCTCACATCGGCGAGCGAGAACTGGGAGACGCCGGGCATCGCCCCGTTCGCGGAGGTGTTGGGCCTACGGCGGGACGGATCCGGAATGTGCGTGGTGTCGAAGTCCGTGGGGTTCCCCAGGAGGTATCGGGCTTTCCGGCAGGCGTCGCACCGGGAACCGTTGCTCGCCACATGGGTGGTACAGGAGGCCACGGAGCAGACGAACACGCTGGTCATCGGGTTACCGGGATCGGCAGTGAACAGTGCCTGAACGGGGTCCCACTCATCTGCCCGCCAACTCGACGGAATGCGCGCCGCGAGCCATGACGGCCAATCCGGTTCAGCGGAGACGGAGGCGACGCCAGCCGAGCGGAGAGGTGCAACGGTCATCGCAGCAGCTCCGAGGCGAGACTGTCGACGGCCGCGACGGCTGCGCGGAGATCCTCGTCCTGGGCGTGCAGGTACACGGCGGTGCTAGCCGAGGAGGCGTGGCCCAGGAGCGTCTGTACGACGTCCGGAGCGACCCCTTTACGGATCCAGCGGGTGGCGGCAGTGTGCCGCATCATGTGCGGCCGGGCGGTCAGACCGCAGCGCCTCCCGATCCGTTCGACCACTTGCTTGGCGTTGGAATACGACAGGGGGCGTCCCGCGTGGACGCCGACGAGGTTGACGAAGACGTAGTCACAGTCGGCGGAGCCGACTGCCTGTTCACGCTCGGCGAGGTGATCGCGATACCGATGCACCACCTCTGGCGTCAGCGGAACCATGCGAGGGCGCCCGGCTTTGGCCCGTGCCCCGTTGACGTTGTCCTGTCGTGGCCTGACGTGCAGGTGCGCGCCACCGGTCCGGCAGCCGAGGTGGGTGGAGTCCGGGAGCAGGTGCATGTCCTCACGCCGCAGCCCGAGGGCTTCGCCGATGCGGAGGCCCGCCTCCACCAGGACGGTCAGCAGCAGCCGGTCACGCGCGGTGCGAGCGGCGTCGAGGACCTGATCCATCTGGGCGCTGGTGAGGGTCTGCGGCGTCCGCTCGATCTCCGGCGCCTTCAGGACGCGGGCTTTGATCATCAGGTGCTGGCCGCCCTCGCCGGGATCGAAGCCGGCCGGGGCGTGGGCGAGGAAGCGCGGCTCGCTGAGACGCGCGGCGACTTCGTGGGTCACGTGTCCCTGGACGGCGCAGAAGCGGAGGAACTCGCAGACCGCGGTGAGCGTGGCGTTGACCGTTTTGGCGGACGGAGGCCGCCCGTACCGGGTCGGTGTCCGCTCGACGTGGAACTTGAACAGACTCATGTCCCCGAGCCGGAGGGTCCTCCAGTCGGTACCCCGCTCTACGCACCAATTGAGGAAGCGGCCGATTCTGGGGATGTACGCGCGCTGTGTCTGCGGTGACCGCCCGGCTCCGCGCAGGTACAGGGAGAACGCACGGGCTTCGGGGTGGGGCGCGTACGTCTCCCCGTCGACCAGGAGCCAGGTGGTCTCGCCGGTGGTGGGCGAGACGGCCTTCTCCGTGCGTAACGTCATGGATCTGCTTCCTGTCTCCGTCGTCACTCATGTGCCTCACGGCATGACTGATAACGGTGAGGGACAGGAGTGGGTTACGGCTGTGCCTCATGTGCATCGCGATCGGGAGAGGGATAGAGATAACCCGCGACGACATACTCCGCCGCGACCTCACCGGCACCTCCTTCCGCGCCGACCGGGGCGGGGACTGCGTCGTCGCCTCGGGCACCCTCGACGACCCGTACACCGGCAGGCGGATCGACTTCATACGCGGCCGCAGCACGGTCGACATCGACCACGTCGTGGCGCTCAGCGACGCCTGGCAGAAGGGCGCCAAGTACTGGTCCCGCGACAAGCGCACGCAGCTCGCCAGCGACCCGCTGAACCTCCTCGCCGTCGACGGCCCGACCAACCGCGGCAAGGGCGACGGCGACGCCGCGACCTGGCTGCCGCCGGACAAGGCCTTCCGCTGCCCGTACGTGGCCCGGCAGGTGGCGGTGAAGAAGAAGTACGGGCTGTGGGTCACCGGGGCCGAGAAGGCCGCCATGGTGAACGTGCTGGACACCTGCCCCGACGAGCCCCTGCCCGACGCCGGCAGGCCGGTGACGTCCGGCGGCGGCGGCTCCGGTTCCGGCGAGGGGAAGGAGGGCACCGCCCCCTTGCCGGATGCCTCGTACGCGAACTGCGCCGCCGCCCGCGAGGCCGGCGCCGCCCCGCTGCACCGCGGCGACCCCGGCTACTCCCGGTCGCTGGACCGGGACGGCGACGGGACCGCCTGCGACACCTGAGGTGTCGCGGATCGTTTGTGCAGTGTGTTGTGCAGAGTGCTGGATATCCCGGCGCCCCGCTCAATATCCTCGATCACTGCATCACTGCCAGGTCGTGCACCGTCGCTCGATCCCTTGCCGGGAGGCAAAAATGCTCCGCCGCAGGACTGCTCTCTCCGCCACCGCCGCCGCAGCCGTGCTGCTCGCGGCACCACTGCTGACCTCCTGCGGCACACCGCACGCGGGTGCCGCGGCCGTCGTGGGCGGCGAGCAGATCACCGTGGAGGCGGTGCAGGCGAAGGTCGCCGCCGTGCGCGCCGCGCAGGAGAGGACCCCGCAGGCCGCCCAGCTCATCGAGGCCAGCAGCGATCTCCAGCGCAACGTCGTGCACCGGCTCGTGCAGAACGAGGTCATCGAGCAGGCGGCCGACGACATCGGCGTGTCCGTCACCCGGCGCGAAGTCCAGGCCGCCCGGACGGCCAGCGAGCAGCAGGCCGGCGGCAAGGCGGCCCTGGAGGCCCAGCTGCTGCAGACCTACGCGATGGTGCCCGCCGACATCGAGGAGAGCATCCGCACCGACCTGCTGATGCAGAAGGTCGCCGCCCACTACGGCGCCGACGTGCAGACCCCCGAGGGCCAGACGGCGCTGATCAAGGTGCTGCGCGACACGTCGAGGAAGCTGAGGATCGACGTCAACCCGCGCTACGGGATGTGGAACTCCGACAAGCTCGACCTGGACGCCACCAAGGACCCCTGGCTGTCCGAGGTGACCCGCCGCAGCGCCCAGGCCTGACGCACCGCGGAGGTGGGGCGGGGGCCGAACGCGGGTCCGGCCCCCGCCCCGGCGCCGTGGCGCGGCGAGGTAGTTTCGTCGGGTGGACCACTCCGATGACTCCGCCCGCCCGGGCCGCCTGGTACTGCTGACCACCACCCACCGGGTCGCCCCCGGCCTGCTCTCCTGGCCCGCCTGGGAGCTGCTGCGCGCCGCCGACCTGGTCGTCTGCCCCGACCCGGGGCACCCGCAGCTGCCGTACCTGCGCGAGGCCGGGGTCGCCGTCGAGACGTCCGCGCCGACCGGGCGGGAGCTGACCGACCTCACCGGGGGCGGCCGCACCGTGGTCTACCTGGCCGGCGGCGAGGGCGACCGCGCCGTCACCGACGAGCTCGCCCGGCTCGGGGGTTCCGGCCGGGTCCGTATGCCGGATCTGGAACTGCTGCCCGGCTCCTACGACCTGCCGGGCGCGCGGCTGCTCGACCTGGTGCAGGTGATGGACCGGATCCGCCGCGAGTGCCCCTGGAGCAGCGTCCGTACCACCGAGGAGCTGGTGAAGTACGGCATCGAGGAGATCTACGAGCTCGCCGAGGCCGCCGAGGAAGGCGACCGGGACGCCCTGCGCGAGGAGCTCGGCGACGTGCTGCTGCAGGTCGTCTTCCACGCGCGGATCGCGCAGGACGACCCGGAGGAGCCGTTCTCGATCGACGACGTCGCCGCCACGATCGTGGACAAGCTGATCCACCGGCACCCGCACGTCTTCGGCGACGAGGTCGCCGAGACGGCGGACGACGTCCGGGAGCACTGGCTGCGCACCAAGGCGGAGGAGAAGCGGCGCGGCTCGGTCACCGAGGGCATCCCGCTCGGCCAGCCCGCACTCGCCCTCGCCGCCAAGCTCGGCTCGCGGGCCCGCCAGGCGGGCCTGTCGGTGCCGGTCCCGGACCAGGACGCCGCCGAGACCGGGGACCGCCTGCTGGCGCTCGCGCTCGCCGCCCAGGCGGCCGGCATCGACCCTGAGTCCGCCCTGCGTGCCGCCGCGCGCCGCTACCGGGACGCGATTCTGGAGGCCGAGAAGACCGGCTGACCCGCCGCGGAGGATCTCCTTCCGCTGGTGTGCGTCAGCATGGGGCAAAGCGGGTAAAAGGGATATATGCGAGCACTGGAACAGATCCAGCTGGCCGTGCCGCACGACTACATCGTCGGCATCGCGCCGTTGATAGTGGGCATCTTCCTGGTCGGGATCCTGGTCGGCGCCGTGTCGATCGGGATGTGGGCCCGGAGCAAGGAACCGCCTCCCGAGCAGAAACCGCAGCCCCGTGGCGGGGCGTGGCACACCCGCGAGGAGTACGGGCGGGAGACCGCGGCCGACCACGGGCCCGGCCACCAGGACGGCGAGCGGCACACGCTCACCGAATGGCGGGAGCCGGACGAATGGCCGCAGGATGGCATCCGGCGCCTCCCGCACTCCCTGAAGGGCTTCGGCAACTGGGGCTCCCACGGTGTGAGCGGCCCCGAGGGCACCCGCAGCCCGGCGGGCACCCGCAGTGCCGAGGGCACCCCCGGCCCCGGGGGCACCCGCGGCTTCGAGGGCGGCACCCGCAGCCCCGCGGGGACCGCGGGCGGGTTCCAGGGCGGCGTCCCCAGAGGCGCGCCGACCCGCTCCGGGCCGGGACAGGAGGAGAGCGGCAAGGAAGAGCACTGAGCCGCGGCCGCCGGGCCCGGCCGCGAGCGGCCCCGGGCGCCGTGTCGTCAACCGCCCTCCCCCGGCCTTCGGCCGGGGGATCACTCACCCGGCGACGTCCGGCGCGGCACCCCCAGCCCTCGGCCGGGGGTGCCGCGCTACGTCGTCGAATCATCCGAGTAGCCCACGACGAGGCCGGCTCTCCGCCTTGCGATGCACCGCACCTGGGGGCACCTCCCAGCGGCGGCCTAGGCTGGCGGCCATGCGCATCGACGTACCGCACGCGTGGCCGCGCGGCGAGGCGGAGGCCCTGGCCCTGCAGGACCGGCTCCGCCCCCTGGCGGACCACCACGGCCCCGGCCCGCAGCGGCCGCGGTACGTGGCGGGGCTGGACGTGGCCTACGGCGGCGGTCACGGTGTCGAGGGCGACACCGTCGCCGCCGCCGTGGTCGTGCTCGACACCGCGACGCTGGCCCCGGTCGAGCAGGTCACCGCGACCGCCCGGGCGGGTTTCCCGTACGTTCCCGGGCTTTTCGCCTTCCGTGAGCTGCCCGTGCTGATCGACGCGCTGGAGAAGCTCTCCGTCACGCCCGACCTGCTGCTCTGCGACGGCCAGGGGCTGGCGCACCCGCGCCGCTTCGGGCTCGCCTGCCACCTGGGGGTCGTCACGGGCCTGCCGGCCGCCGGGGTGGCGAAGACGCCTTTCGTCGGCACCTGGGACCCGGCCTCGCTCGGCGACGCCCGGGGATCGGGTACGCCGCTGGTGGACGCGGGGGAGACGGTGGGCCGGGTGCTGCGGACGCAGACCGGGGTGAAGCCGGTCTACGTCTCCACCGGCCACGGCGTCGACCTGGACACCGCCTGCCGTCACGTGCTGGCCCTGGCCCCCTCCTACCGCCTCCCGGAGACGACCAGGCTCGCCGACCGGCTCAGCCGCGACCGGCTAACGTCATGGGATGCATGACAGCGTGACCCCCGACCCCGGTATCCCGGCCGCCCCCGAGCTGTTCACCTGGCAGTTCGCGAGCGATCCGTACCCCGCGTACGCCTGGCTGCGCGAGCACTCCCCGGTGCACCGCACGACCCTGCCCAGCGGGGTGGAGGCCTGGCTGGTCACCCGGTACGCGGACGCCAAGCGGGCGCTCGCCGACGCACGGCTGAGCAAGAACCCCGTCCACCACTCCGAACGCGCCCACGCCAAGGGCAAGGTGGGCATCCCGGGTGAGCGCAGCGCCGACCTGATGACGCACCTGCTCAACATCGACCCGCCCGACCACACCCGACTGCGGAGGCTGGTCTCCAAGGCTTTCACCCCGCGCCGGGTGGCCGCGTTCGCGCCGCGGGTACAGGAGCTCACCGAACGCCTGATCGACGGTTTCGCGGCCAAGGGCGAGGCGGATCTCATCCATGAGTTCGCCTTCCCGCTGCCGATCTACGCCATCTGCGACCTGCTGGGCGTCCCCGCCGAGGACCAGGACGACTTCCGCGACTGGGCCGGCATGATGATCCGGCACGGCGGCGGGCCGCGCGGGGGAGTGGCGCGCTCGGTGAAGAAGATGCGCGCCTACCTGCTGGAACTGATCCACCGCAAGCGCTCGGAACTCGGCGACGACCTGATATCCGGGCTGATCCGGGCCAGTGACCACGGTGAGCACCTCACCGAGAACGAGGCCGCCGCGATGGCCTTCATCCTGCTCTTCGCCGGCTTCGAGACGACCGTCAACCTCATCGGCAACGGCACCTGGACACTGCTGCGCCACCCGGAGCAGCGGCGGCTGCTCCAGGACTCCCTCGCCCGCGGCGAGCGCGGACTGCTGGCCACCGCCGTCGAGGAACTACTGCGCTACGACGGCCCGGTGGAACTGGCGACCTGGCGCTTCGCCACCGAACCGCTCACCGTGGGCGGGCAGTCCGTCGCCGCCGGAGACCCGGTGCTCGTCGTCCTGGCGGCGGCCGACCGCGATCCTGCGCGCTTCGCCGACCCGGACGCCCTGGACCTGTCGCGCCGTGACAACCAGCACCTCGGGTACGGTCACGGCATCCACTACTGCCTCGGCGCGCCGCTCGCCCGGCTCGAGGCGCAGTCCGCGCTGGCGACGCTGCTGACCCGGTTGCCGGACCTGCGACTGGCCGCCGATCCGGCCGACCTGAGGTGGCGAGGCGGCCTGATCATGCGCGGTCTGCGGACACTGCCGGTCTCCTTCACACCGGAAAGTGACTGACATGGCGTCAGAACGTGATCTTGGCGTGATCCTTGAGACATCGACTTGTGATGCATGGGCCAAGACCACTACGGTCTGGCGCCATCGCAGTATTCGAATGTGAAAGGCGATGGCGCATGCTGAAGTCCGGGAACGGCCGACACCGCAAGCCGCGTCAGGCCCCGACCGCAGTGGTCGCGGTCGCGGCGACCGGGGCGGGCCTCACGCTCCCCCTCTTCGCAGCGAGCGGCGCCAGCGCCGCCGACGCCAACAGCACCTGGAACGCGGTCGCCATGTGCGAGAGCGGCGGTCTGTGGAGCTCGAACACCGGCAACGGGTTCTTCGGCGGCCTGCAGATCACCGAGGAGACCTGGCAGCAGTACGGCGGCGGCCAGTACGCCGAGCGCCCTGACCTCGCCAGCCGCAACGAGCAGATATCCGTGGCCGAGAAGATCCTCGCGGAGCTCGGCCCGGACGCGTGGTCCGGCTGCGCCGACTCCTCCGGCCTCACCGACGCCCTCGACAGCCTGCTGCACGGCGGCCACGGCCCCGACGGGCAGGGCTCCGGCGACACCACCGGTTCCGGCGGCGACACCACCGGCACCACCTCCCCGGGCGCCGGCGACGACACCGCCGGCACGACGTCCCCGGGCACCGGTGACGACACGACCGCCACCCCGGACGCCGACGCGACCGAGAGTCCCGACGCCTCCGCGACCTCCTCCGCGGACGGCGAGGGTCAGGGCAAGCACCGCAAGCCGGACGGCGGCACCGCCACCGACGGCACGGCCACCGGGGACTCCAGGGGATCCACCGGGACCCAGGGGCACGGCCCCAGCGGCCTGCCGGCCCACTTCGTCGAGGGGGAGGCCGCCTGGGGCGTCATCCCGCTCACCCCCGACACGCGCGCCGAGACCAAGAAGGCCGACACCGGCCGGGACAGCGGCACGAGCGCCAAGAACACCACCGCCGGCCGTTACCTGGTGCAGGAGGGCGACTCGCTCTGCGAGATCGCGATGGAGCAGCACGTGCCGGGCGGCTGGCGCGGCCTGTACGACGCGAACCGCGACGTCATCGGCGAGGACCCGAACGTGATCACCGCAGGCTCGTACCTGAACCTCGGCCGCTGAGCCCCGCGCGCCGCCGGGCCGGGAGTCCACCTCCGCCCGGCGGACGCCGGCCGACATCGGGCTGAACTTTCTCCTCCGTTCCGAGCACGGGCATGTCCATCCCCTGAGCGTGCCCGGCCGGGGCTTTTCGGGTCGGTTAGGCTCATGCCGAAACGAAGAGACATCCAGAAGGAGACTCACGTGCCGTCCATCGACGTCGTCGTAGCCCGGGAAATCCTCGACTCGCGAGGCAACCCCACCGTCGAGGTCGAGGTCGGCCTCGACGACGGCAGCACGGGCCGTGCAGCCGTCCCCTCCGGTGCGTCCACCGGTGCGTTCGAGGCCCTCGAGCTCCGCGACGGCGACAAGAGCCGTTACCTGGGCAAGGGCGTGGAGAAGGCCGTCCTGGCCGTCATCGAGCAGATCGGCCCGGAGCTGGTCGGCTACGACGCGACGGAGCAGCGCCTGATCGACCAGGCGATGTTCGACCTGGACGCCACCCCGGACAAGTCCTCGCTCGGCGCCAACGCCATCCTCGGTGTCTCGCTGGCCGTGGCCCACGCCGCCTCCGAGGCCTCCGACCTGCCGCTCTTCCGCTACCTGGGCGGCCCGAACGCCCACGTGCTGCCGGTCCCGATGATGAACATCCTGAACGGCGGCTCGCACGCCGACTCCAACGTGGACATCCAGGAGTTCATGATCGCACCCGTAGGCGCGGAGTCCTTCTCCGAGGCCCTGCGCTGGGGCGCCGAGGTGTACCACACCCTCAAGGCGGTCCTGAAGGAGCGCGGCCTGTCCACGGGCCTCGGCGACGAGGGCGGCTTCGCCCCGAACCTGCCGAGCAACCGCGACGCCCTCGACCTGATCGTCGAGGCCATCAAGAAGGCCGGCTACCAGCCCGGCCAGGACATCGCGCTCGCGCTCGACGTGGCCGCCTCCGAGTTCTACAAGGACGGCGGCTACTCCTTCGAGGGCAAGTCCCTGTCGGCGGCCGAGATGACCGCGTACTACGCCGAGCTGGTCGAGGCGTACCCGCTGGTCTCCATCGAGGACCCGCTGAACGAGGAGGACTGGGACGGCTGGAAGACCATCACCGAGCAGCTCGGTGACAAGGTCCAGCTGGTCGGCGACGACCTGTTCGTCACCAACCCCGAGCGTCTGCAGCGCGGCATCGACAGCGGCACCGCCAACGCGCTCCTGGTCAAGGTCAACCAGATCGGCTCGCTGACCGAGACCCTCGACGCGGTCGAGCTCGCCCAGCGCAACGGCTACAAGTGCATGATGTCGCACCGCTCCGGCGAGACCGAGGACGTCACCATCGCCGACCTCGCCGTCGCCACCAACTGCGGCCAGATCAAGACCGGCGCCCCCGCGCGCAGCGAGCGCGTCGCCAAGTACAACCAGCTGCTGCGCATCGAGGAGATCCTCGATGACGCGGCGGTGTACGCCGGCCGCTCCGCGTTCCCCCGCTTCAAGGGCTGACGTCGTCCGGTGCCGCCCGCCGCGCCCGCGGCGGGCGGCACCGTGCGCCAGCAAGGGCCACCCGAACCCCCACCGGAGGTGCACGTGCCGGATCGCTTCTCCACCGCGACGCGCATCCGTGCCCTCGGGGCACAGGCGCAGGCCCGCGTCTACCGCGCGGCCGGCCGCCCGCGGCCCTCGCTGCCCCGCGGCCGCAACCGGCTGACCGGACGGGCCGCGCTGCTGGCGCTGGTCGTCTGCGCCCTGGTCGTGGCCCTGGCCTACCCCATGCGCCAGTACGTGGCGCAGCGCTCGCAGATCGCCGACCAGCGCAAGCAGGCCGAGCAGGCGCGCAAGCGGGTGGACGAGCTGCGCGAGGAGAAGGCCCGCTGGCAGGACCCGGAGTACGTCAAGGCGCAGGCCCGGGCCCGGCTTCACTACGTACTGCCGGGCGAGACGGCGTATACGGTGGTCAAGCCCAGTGGGGCCGCGGCCTCCGAGGACGCAGGCGCCCGCCACAGCGACAGCGCGGCCCGCCGCCCCTGGTACGCCAACCTGTGGGACGGCGTCGACCACGCGGACGCCGCCACCGCAGCACACCGTTGACGCACGCCCCGAAAGAGACACGCCCAGGCATGGAAAAGCCCCCGCCGCAGACCGAGCACGCCCCGCCCACCGAGGCGGACATCGCCGCCTTCAAGGAGCAGCTCGGCCGCCCGCCGCGCGGCCTGCGGGCCATCGCGCACCGCTGCCCCTGCGGCAACCCCGACGTGGTGGAGACGGCGCCGCGCCTGGAGGACGGGACGCCGTTCCCGACGCTGTACTACCTGACCTGTCCGCGCGCGGCCTCGGCGATCGGCACCCTGGAGGCCGAGGGCGTCATGAAGGAGATGACGGCCCGCCTCGCCGAGGACGAGGAACTGGCCGCCGCCTACCGCGCCGCGCACGAGGACTACATCGCCCGCCGGGACGCCATCGAGGTCCTGGAGGGCTTCCCCAGCGCCGGCGGCATGCCGGACCGGGTGAAGTGCCTGCACGTCCTGGTGGGCCACTCCCTCGCGGCCGGCCCCGGGGTGAACCCGCTGGGCGACGAGACGATCGCGATGCTGCCCGAGTGGTGGCGCAAGGGCCCGTGCGTGAGCCCGTGCGGCGGCGCCGGGCAGGACGAGGGGGAGAGCCGGTGACCCGGGTCGCCGCCATCGACTGCGGTACGAACTCCATCCGCCTGCTCGTCGCGGACGCGGATCCCGCGACCGGCGAGATCAAGGACCTGGACCGCCGGATGACCATCGTCCGGCTCGGGCAGGACGTGGACCGCACCGGCCGGCTCGCTCCCGAGGCGCTGGAGCGCACCTTCGCGGCCTGCCGCGAGTACGCGGGCGTGATAGCGGAACTGGGGGCCCGGACGGTCCGTTTCGTGGCCACCTCCGCCTCCCGTGACGCCTCCAACCGGGACGACTTCGTGCGCGGGGTGGTGGACATCCTCGGCGTCGAGCCGGAGGTGATCACCGGCGACCAGGAGGCGGAGTTCTCCTTCACCGGCGCCACCAAGGAGCTGGCCGGACGGGCGGACCTGGAGCGTCCCTTTCTGGTCGTGGACATCGGCGGCGGCTCCACCGAGTTCGTCGTCGGCGACCGCCATGTGACGGCCGCGCGCTCAGTCGACGTCGGCTGCGTGCGGATGACCGAGCGCCACCTGGTCCGCGACGGCGTGGTCACCGACCCGCCCACCGCCGGGCAGGTCGCCGCCATGACGCGGGACATCGACGCCGCCCTCGACCTCGCCGAGCGGACCGTCCCGCTGCGCGAGGCACGCACGCTCGTCGGGCTGGCCGGGTCCGTCACCACGGTCGCCGCGATCGCGCTGGACCTGCCCGAGTACGACTGGGCCGCCATCCACCACTCCCGCATCCCGGTCGGGACGGTGCGTGAGATCAGCGCGCGCCTGCTGGCCGCCACGCACGCCGAGCGCGCCGCGATCCCGGTGATGCACCCGGGGCGGGTCGACGTGATCGGCGCCGGGGCCCTGGTGCTGCTGCGGATCATGGAGCGCACGGGCGCCCGCGAGGTCGTGGTCTCGGAGCACGACATCCTCGACGGCATCGCGTGGAGCATCGCCTGAGCAGGGACTTTGCCATCTGAGCGGGTCTGGGGGGCGGGTGTGACACGCCCGCCGGGAAAACTTCGTGAATTTCTTCACATGAAAGTTCCCGCCGGACGGCCCAACTTTTCGAGGCCGGGGTCTCCCTTGACCCCCAAAGCCCTTGGTGCACACGTGGTTCGCCTGCCCTGCCGGAAGGTGGCGGGGTGTCCCCGGATGCCGATCACCGCTGGTCGGAGGGGGCGCTCAACGCCCGCGCGACCTTCCGGGTTCCCCCTGGGCGCTGTGGCCCTGGTCACGAAGCGGCGCAGTGTAGCAGAGGGCAGCAGAAACCTTGTGAAGGGGCTCACGAGGTACCCCCTGGGGCGTGGTGAATACTCGAAGCATGAGCACCACGGAGCGTCCCAGGATCCTCGTAGTAGGCGGAGGGTACGTCGGCCTGTACGCGGCGCGGCGCATCCTCAAGAAGATGCGTTACGCGGAAGCGACGGTCACCGTCGTAGACCCGCGCTCGTACATGACGTACCAGCCCTTCCTGCCGGAAGCCGCCGCCGGCAGCATCTCCCCCCGCCACGTCGTGGTGCCGCTGCGCCGCGTGCTCCCCAAGGCGGAGGTCCTCACCGGCCGGGTCACCACCATCGACCAGGACCGCAAGGTCGCGGTCGTCGAGCCGCTCGTGGGCGAGACCTACGAGCTGCCCTTCGACTACCTGGTGATCGCGCTCGGCGCCGTCTCCCGCACCTTCCCGATCCCCGGCCTCGCCGAGCACGGCATCGGCATGAAGGGCGTCGAGGAGGCCATCGGCCTGCGCAACCACGTGCTGGAGCAGCTCGACAAGGCCGACTCCACCACCGACGAGGACGTCCGACGCAAGGCGCTCACCTTCGTCTTCGTCGGCGGCGGCTTCGCCGGCGCCGAGACGGTCGGCGAGGTCGAGGACATGGCCCGTGACGCGGCCAAGTACTACACCAACGTCAAGCGCGAGGACATGCGCTTCATCCTCGTCGACGCCGCCGACAAGATCCTCCCCGAGGTCGGCCCGGAGCTGGGCACCTGGGGTCTTGAGCACCTGCGCGAGCGCGGCATCGAGGTCTACCTCGGCACCTCCATGACCTCCTGCGTCGACAAGCACGTGGTGCTCGCCAACGGCCTGGAGGTCGACGCCTCCACCATCGTGTGGACCGCGGGCGTCAAGCCCAACCCCACGCTGGCCAAGTACGGCCTGCCGCTCGGCCCGCGCGGCCACGTGGACACCGCCGCCACGCTCCAGGTCCAGGGCACCGACTACATCTGGTCCGCCGGCGACAACGCCCAGGTCCCCGACCTGGCTTCCGGTCCCGGTGCCTGGTGCCCGCCGAACGCCCAGCACGCGCTGCGCCAGGCCAAGGTGCTCGGCGACAACGTGGTGTCCGGCATGCGCGGCTTCCCGCAGAAGGAGTACAAGCACGCCAACCTGGGTGCTGTGGCCGGCCTCGGCCTGCACAAGGGTGTGGCCCTGATCCGCTTCGGCAAGCTCAAGCTGAAGTTCAAGGGCCGCCTGGCCTGGTACTTCCACCGCGGTTACCACGGCATGGCGGTGCCGACCTTCAACCGCAAGATCCGGGTCATCGCCGACTGGACGCTGGCGATGTTCCTCAAGCGCGAGGTCGTCTCGCTCGGTGCCATCGAGAACCCGCGCGAGGAGTTCTACGAGGCCGCCAAGCCGGTCCCGGCCGCGGCGGTCACCGCCGAGGCCGCCAAGGTCAAGGCCTGAGCAGGCACCTGCGCAGGTAACAGTCCGGCCGAAGGGCGTCCGCCATCCGTGGGGCGGGCGCCCTTCGTCGTGCCCGTGTCCCTGGCCCCGCGGCACAGGACATGAGATGGGTAGAGGTAAAGAAGCGGTAGTGCGGGAATGTCGGTGTATCCCGCATCCGTTTCTCAGCCCAGTGGACCCGTCTTCATGGAGGCACGGAGGTACGCGCCATGGCCGATGCGGCCGGACGACTGACCGCCCTCGCCGAGCAGGCGCTCGGCGTCCCGCTCCCACTGCGCATCCGCGCGTGGGACGGCAGCGAGACCGGACCGCCCGATGCCCCGGCCCTGGTCGTACGGCACCGCCGGGCGTTGCGCCGGCTGCTGTTCAAGCCCGGCGAACTCGGCCTGGCCCGTGCCTGGGTGTCCGGTGAACTCGACGTCGACGGCGACCTGTACGAGGCACTGGACCGGCTCTCCGGGCTCGTCTGGGAGCGCCCCGCCGAGGGGGGCGGGGCGTCACCGCGCCGCCTGCTCGGCCTCGCGCGCGACCCCGGGACCTACCGGCTGGCCCGCGAGGCCCTCGCCCTCGCCGGCCCCGGCCTGCCGCCGCCCCCGCCGCCGGAGGAGGTCCGCAGGCGCTCCGGGATGCTGCACAGCCCCATCCGGGACCGGCAGGCGATCAGTCACCACTACAACGTCGGCAACGACTTCTACGAGCTGGTGCTCGGCCCGTCCATGGTCTACTCGTGCGCCTACTGGGAGGGGCCCGACGCGACCCTGGAGGACGCCCAGCGGGCCAAGCTGGACCTCATCTGCCGCAAGCTGGAACTGCGGCCGGGGCAGCGGCTGCTGGACGTCGGCTGCGGCTGGGGCTCGATGGTGATGCACGCCGCCGAGCACTACGGCGTCCACGCCACCGGTGTCACGCTCTCCACCGAGCAGGCCTCCTACGCGCGCAAGCGGGTCGCCGACGCCGGGCTCGCCGACCGGATCGAGATCCGCGTGCAGGACTACCGGGCGGTCGCCGACGGGCCGTACGACGCCATCTCCTCGATCGGCATGGCCGAGCACGTGGGCCGTGAGCGCTACCGGCAGTACGCCGGGGTGCTGTACGGACTGCTGCGGCCCGGCGGGCGGCTGCTCAACCACCAGATCGGCCGCCGCCCCTGGGAGGACGAGGAGGCCTACCACGTCGACGAGTTCATCGACCGGTACGTCTTCCCCGACGGCGAGCTGGCCCCGCTCGGCTCCACCGTCTCCCGGCTGGAGGAGGCCGGGCTCGAGGTACGGGACGTGGAGGCGATCCGCGAGCACTACGCGCTGACGCTGCGGCAGTGGGTCGCCAACCTGGAGGCCCACTGGGCCGACGCCGTGCGTCTCGCCGGGGCCGGCCGCGCCCGTGTCTGGCGGCTCTACATGGCGGCGTCCGCGCTCTCCTTCGAGCAGAACCGCATCGGTGTCAACCAGGTCCTCGCCGTCCGCCCGGCCAAGGACGGCGGCTCCGGGATGCCCCGGACCCGGGCCGACTGGCTGGGCCGGGACCGGCAGGCCTGACCCGCCGCGGGGCGGGGGCCGTCGAGGACCCCCGCCCCGCGGGCGCTCGCCGCCGTCGTGCTACTCGGCCTTGATGGCCTCCAGCATGTTCAGCCGGGCCGCCCGGCGGGCCGGCCACAACGCGGCCAGGACGCCCACCAGGGCGGCCATCGCCAGGAACACCCCGATCCGGTCCCAGGGCAGGGCCAACGCGTAGCTCGGCAGGTCCCGCCGGATCAGCCCCCCGACGGCCCAGGCGAGGAACACCCCGAGGCCGAGGCCCAGCACCGCGCCGAACAGCGAGATCACCAGGGACTCCAGCCGGATCATCCGCTTGACCGCGGCACGGTCCAGACCGATCGCCCGCAGCATGCCGATCTCGTGCTTGCGCTCGAAGACCGACATCGCCAGCGTGTTGATCACACCCAGCACCGCGACCAGCACGGCCATCGCGAGCAGCCCGTAGAGGATGTTCAGGATCAGGTCGATCGTGGAGCTGATATCGCGGGAGATGTCAGCCTTGTCCTGCACCTTGATGACGGGGTTCTCGCCGAGCGCCCTCACCAGCGCGTCCTGGTTGGCCTCGTCGGCGCCGCCGGCCATCCGCACCAGCACCCGCATGTCCCCGGCCTTGGGGGTGTGCGGGGTGACCGTGGCGTTGTCCATGATCACGCCGTTGATGAGGTCGCCGCCCTCGAAGACGCCGCCGATCGTCAACCGCCCCTTGGTGCCGTCGTCGTAGCGCACCGGCAGGCTCTGCCCGGCGTGCCAGCCGCGCCGCTTCGCGGTGTCGGAGTCCACGACCATGGAGTCGCCGTGCACCGCGGCCAGGGAGCCCTGTCTGAAGTCCAGGGCGAGCAGGCGCCCGATCTGCGGGGCGTCGACGCCGGTGACCCACTCGTCCTCGCCGTCCAGCTCGGTGTGCGCGTCGCGCACCGCGCTGGAGTCGCTGACGCCTTCGGTGCCGGCGACCCGCTCGGCCACCTCGGGGGAGAGGTTCTGGCCGGTGGCCATGGTGATCTGGTAGTCGGCCTTCAGATGGGCGGCCGCCAGCTCGTCCACCGTCGTCCTCACCGAGATGGCCACCACCGTGAGGGCGGTGATCAGGGTGAGACCGATCATCAGGGCGGAGGCGGTGGCGGCGGTGCGCCGCGGGTTGCGCACCGAGTTCTGCCGGGCGAGCTTGCCCGTGACCCCGAAGGGCCGCAGCAGGGGCGCGGCCGCGGCGACCACCGGCCGGGACAGCAGCGGGGTGAGGACGAAGACGCCGACCAGCAGCAGTCCTGCGCCGCCGCCCAGGACCATGTTGCCGTTGTCCTTCATCCCCGAGCCGGCCACCACCAGGACGGCACCCGCCGCCGACAGCAGCGCGCCGAGCGTGTTGCGCAGGACCAGGCCCTTGACCGTGGCCGGGGCGTGCACGCTGCTCATCGCTGCGACCGGCGGGATCTTGGCGGCCCGGCGGGCCGGCAGCCATGCGGCGAGCACGGTGACGCCGACGCCCACCGCGAGCGCCGCCCCCGCCGTGCCGGGCTGCACGGTCAGGGTGCCGTCGGGCAGCAGCGCGCCGGCCGAGGCGAGCACCGCCCGCATCACGGCCGCGATGCCGATGCCGAGCAGGAACCCGGTGGCACCGGCCACCATGCCCACGACGAGGGCCTCGACCAGCACCGACCGGGTCACCTGCCGGCGGCTGGCGCCCACCGCGCGCAGCAGCGCCAGCTCCTTGGTGCGCTGTGCGACCAGCATCGTGAAGGTGTTGGCGATGATGAAGATCCCCACGAAGAGCGCGATGCCGGCGAAGCTGAGCAGGGTGGTGTTGAAGCTGCTGAGGTCCGAGGCGATCTGCCGCGCCTCCTCGTCCGCCAGCTTCTGGCCGGTGGAGGCGGAGGCGTCCTTGGCGTAGCGCGGCAGCAGCTTCTCGATCTCGGCCCTCAGCGCGGCCTGCGTGGTGCCGGCGGCGGCCTTGACGTCGATCTCCTCGTAGGTGCCCGGCTTGCCGAAGAGCTTCTGGGCCGTGGCGGTGTCGAAGAGCACCAGGCTGCCGCCCGCGGCGACGTTGCCGTCGTCGGTGCCGAAGACGCCGGTCACCTTCTGCCGCATCACCGGGCCGTCGATGGACATCCGGAGGATGTCGCCGACGGCGTAGCCGGTCCGTTCGGCGGTCCTGGAGTCCAGCGCGACCTCGGAGGGGCCGTGCGGGGCGCGGCCCTCGCGCATCGGGTAACGGCCCGCTCCCGTGTAGTTGCCGCCGCGGGTGGACCAGCCGTCGCCGACCAGCCGGCCCTGCTTGTCGGCGATCGCGGTGAAGCCGTTCACGGTCGCGGTGGTGGACTCGGCGCCGGGCAGCCGGCCGATCTCGTCCACCAGCCGCTGGGGGAGCGGATGGTCGGCGTCCCCGTAGGTGACGGCGACCGAGACGTCGGCGTAGCTCCTGGCGGAGGCCTTGCGGAGGGCACTGCCGATGGTGTCGGTGAACACCAGGGTGCCGGAGACGAAGGAGACGCCGAGCATCACGGCGAGCACGGTCATCAGCAGTCTGGCCTTGTGCGCGAGGACATTGCGCAGGGCGGTACGGAACATGTCAGGGCTTGTCTCTCGGTCGTGGCTCGTGGCCGGCGGCGGGGATCAGCTGGTACGGCCCTTGGCGTCGAAGCGCTTCATGCGCTCCAGCACCGTGTCCGCGGTCGGGCCGCGCAGCTCGTCGACGATCCGTCCGTCGGCGAGGAAGACCACGCGGTCCGCGTAGGAGGCGGCGACCGGGTCGTGGGTGACCATGACGACCGTCTGGCCGAGCTCCTTCACGGAGTTGCGGAGGAAGCCGAGGATCTCCGCGCCGGAACGCGAGTCGAGGTTGCCGGTGGGCTCGTCGGCGAAGATGATCTCGGGCCGGCTCGCCAGCGCCCGCGCGACGGCGACCCGCTGCTGCTGACCGCCGGACAGCTGGGACGGCCGGTGCGACAGCCGCTCGGACAGCCCGACGGTCTCGACGACCCGGTCCAGCCATTGCTGGTCGGCCCTGCGGCCGGCGATGTCCATCGGGAGCGTGATGTTCTCCGCGGCGGTGAGCGTCGGCAGCAGGTTGAACGCCTGGAAGACGAAGCCGATCTTGTCCCTGCGCAGCTTGGTGAGCTGCTTGTCCTTCAGCTCGGACAGCTCGGTGTCCCCGATCCGTGCGGAGCCGGACGAGACCGTGTCCAGGCCGGCCATGCAGTGCATCAGGGTGGACTTGCCCGAGCCCGAGGGCCCCATGATCGCGGTGAACTCGCCGGCGCGGAACTCGACCGTCACCGCGTCGAGCGCGACGACCCGGGTCTCGCCCTCCCCGTAGACCTTGCCCAGTTCGATGGCGCGGGCGGCCGTGGCCGTGGCGGTGGGGTGTGCGGTGGTGGTCACGGCACGCTGCTCCTGTCGGGACGGGGGGAGTCGATCGGACCCCTCCATCGTCCCGACGCGAGGCGTCGTCGGGATCCGTCCACATTCCGGTTCTGCAGGCCGTCCCGAGAGGTACGCGCGGACCCCCGCGTACTACTTGGGGATGACGGGAGCCCTGAGTCTTCGTCCCCGGGTGGAAGCGATTTCACGTCATATGCAGCGGGCCCGGTCCACCGCCCGCACCGCCTCGGGCCTGTGCTTTCCTTCGAGCGGTACATATCTGACTGGACGTCAGGCACCCTTAAAATCAGACAACATGACGAATCCTGGGCCCTGTTCCACCCGCCCCGCCGGATAGGCTCGTACCGCGCTCTCGCGCCGCCCAGCCCGGATGGTGGAACGCAGACACGGCGAGCTTAAACCTCGCTGCCCCTTGCGGGCGTACCGGTTCGAGTCCGGTTCCGGGCACCACGTCTGCCTGCGGCGCCGACCGGCGAAGGCGGCTGGAAAGCGCCGTACGTCCTCCATGGAGGCACGTGCACGCGGGCGCAGCAGGGAACGGATGGCGGAGCGCGAAGCGCCCGCCTCCACCGCTGGGGCGGGCGCTCCGGGGCAGCCGAACCCGTGCCGAACCGGGTCGTCGGCCACCGCGCGGCACGGCCGATCACCGTGCCGCCGCGGACTGCCCTGTCATGCAGTCCGCACACACTGAGACCGGACAGCCGGCCGAAGTGTGACGACGAACCATGCACGCGGGTGATCTGACGGATCTCTCGTCACCCGGGCACCTGCCCGACCGCCGGCCGCTGCGGGATTCATGTGGCCGTACACCCGGCCCAACCGCCGCCCGCGCCCGAGCGGCGAGCGCGCCCACCACCGCGTCGCGCGAACACGTGCGCGCCTGCCCTCGTGCCATCACCCGGTGCGCGGCACGCGGTCAGGAAGACCTCCGGGTCCGTCCTCGCGGTGAGGGCGTTCGGGTCCTCTGCGCGGATCACGGAGGCGCCGGGGCCCGCATGTGCGCCGTGGCCTTCGTCCGGCGCCGCGCCCGAGTCGCAGACCTGGAGCCGCTGAGCCCCGGTCCGAATCCCAGGCTCTCGGACCGTCCGCGCCCCGCCCGGCAGAGAGCCCGGTGGCCCTCGCCACCGGGGCCCCGAGGCCGCCCGCCGTACCCCGCGAGCGGGGAGCTTTCGAGGACTCACGGTGGGCCCGCGAGGTGACTGCTGGGCCCACCGCCTGTCGCCGGAGTCGGCGGCCACACAGTTTCGGCCAACTCGCGAAAGGTCGCGTGGCCCGACAACTGATCCGCCCCAGACGGTGGTTTGGGGCTGTGGAGGGGCGCGACGCGCCTCCCGTACCTCTTGAACGACAGTCGGTAAGGAGCCTCGTCCATGACCCGGATGAAGAAGTACGTGGCGGCCACCGTGGCAGCGGCGGCACTGCTGGGGGTGCCGACCGTGGCACACGCGCTGACCCCCGCCCAGACCGCCGGCGCGGCGACCCAGGTCGGCGCTTCGGCCGATGCTCACGCCGCCAAGGCCGGGTCCGCGAGGATCGTGCGGCCCGGTGAGCGCGTCCACGCAGCTCCCGGTGTCGATCTGTGGCTCACCAGGGACGGCAAGCACTGGACCACCCCCGACATGCCCGAAGGCCAGTTCCGCAGCGTGGTGGACGGCAACATCGACCGCGACGAGCCCAACGTGAGTCTGCAGACCGAGACGGTGGGTGACCAGTTCTTCCTGTCCGGCGTGTACGTCGCCCCGGAGACCGCCGCCAAGGTAGAGGTCGTCACCGATGACGGAACGGTCACCGGCACCGTCGTACGGCTGCCGGGACACCCGGGCTGGGGTGCCTGGTATGCCACCACGCCCACTCCCGGGCCGCTCCGGGCGCCGGTCACCCGCTACTTCCACAGCGTCACCGTCCTCGACGCCGCCAACCACCCCCTCGCCACGCTGACCATGCCGTAGCGGTGCGGACCGGCGGGGACCCGGCACCACCGGTCTTCCCGCGTGAGGGTCGATCTGCGGCTGGGCCGGCAGGCGACTGCCGGCCCAGCGCGGTCAGGGACGTGTTCCCGAAGCGTGACACCACCGCCCCGCTCAGCCCTGTTCCCGGTCCACCGGGAGCCACAGTTCGAATCGCGCTCAGCGATCGCACGGCGATCACGCCTTGATCGCGGCGGGCCCCCGAGTGGATCGTGGAGGGCGTGCACCGCACACCACCTCTGGAGGAGACATGACCGTGTTGCGCGTGAAGGCTTTCGACCACCTGGTCCTCAACGTCGCCGACGTCGAACGTTCCCTGGCCTTCTACACCGGGCCGCTCGGCCTCGAACCGGTGCGCGTCGGCGAATGGCGCGCCGGGAAGGCCCCGTTCCCGTCGGTGCGGGTCACCCCGGAGACCATCATCGACCTGGTGGCCGGGCCCCGCGGCGAGTCCAACGTCGACCACATCTGCCTCACGGTGGAGCCGCTGGACTGGGAAGAGGTCGTCGCCTCCGGGGTGTTCACGGTCCTGGAGGCCGATGTGCGGCGGTTCGGGGCGCGTGGCGAGGCGCAGTCGACCTACGTGCAGGACCCGGACGGCAACACGGTGGAACTGCGCTGGTACCCGCAGGACGCCGACGCCTGAGCGGAGTTGCGGGCGCCGCAGCTCGCGCCCGGCCCGGTTGCTAAAGTGCGCCGGTGTCCGACTCCTCGCGTGAATCCCTGGCCGGCGCCGGCTGGGAGAGCCAGCAGCCCGGCACCTACCGGGAGCTGATGCCGGCCCGGGTGGTCAACCTGTCGTGGCTGGACCCGGTGACCCTGTGGAAGGCCCGCAACGGCCCGCTCGCCTCGCTGTTCGGCGACCCGACCGGCCGGGACCGGCAGCGCTGGGTGAGCGGCCAGCGGGAGCGCGGGGCGGCCGGCGCCGATCTGGTGATCGAGCGGGACGACCCCGACACGTACTCCTTCCTCCTCCTCGGGGACACCGGCGAGGGCGACGACCCGCAGTACGCGGTCGTCCCCGGGATGCTCAAGGCGGGCGCCGGCACGCGCTACGCCGTGATCTGCAGCGATGTCCTCTACCCCGTCGGCAGCGCCAACGAGTACGACACGAAGTTCTTCCGGCCCTACCGGGACTACGACGCCCCCGTCTACGCCATCCCCGGCAACCACGACTGGTACGACGGGCTCACCGGCTTCATGCGGGTGTTCTGCCGGGCCCCTGCCCTGCCGCCCGCCCCGCGCCCGCGCGCACTGACGCGGGCCTGGTGGCGCACCCTGCTGTGGGCGAAGCCCGACGTGCCGGACGACGCCCGCGTCGACGAGGCCCGGCGGATGCGCTCCGCGCCCTCGCAGACGGCGTCCCAGCCCGGCCCGTACTGGGCGATCGACTCGGGGCCGATACGGATCATAGGCATCGACACCGGGCTGCTCGGCGACATCGACGGGGAGCAGGGGGAGTGGCTGCGCCGGGTCTCGCGCGGGCCCCGGCCCAAGATCCTCGTCACCGGTTCGCCGATCTACGTGGACGGTGAGCACCACCCCTGCGCCATCGAGGGCGGCGGCACGGTCGACGAGATCGTCCGCGACCCGGAGCGCAACTTCGTCGCCGTGATCGGCGGCGACATCCACAACTACCAGCGCTACCCGGTCGACGTGGACGGCCGCAGGATCCAGTACGTCGTCTCCGGCGGCGGGGGCGCCTTCATGCACGCCACCCACACGATCCCGCGCGTGACGGTCGGCGGCGTCACCGAGGACCGGTTCCGCTGCTACCCGATGCGCGGCGACTCCCTGACCTTCTACAGCCGGCTCTACGGCCGCCGGCTCCACCTGCGCCGGCTGTTCGACCTCACCCCGGACGAGGCGTCCGCGGTCCTCGCTCAGCGGCTCGGCGTGCCGGCCACCCGGGGCACCGGCGCCCGTGTGACCCTGCGGACCCGCTTCGTCGCGAGCGTCCTGGGCGCTCCGCCCCGTCCGGACCGCAGGCGGCGGCTGCGGTTGCCCGTCCGCCGGGTGCTCACCCGTCTGCTCTCCCCGGGCTCGGCGACGTACAGTCCGCCGTTCTTCAAGAGCTTTCTGAGGCTGGACGTCAGCCCGGCCGTCGTGCGTGTGCGGTGCTTCGCCGCCACCGGCCTGCTCGCACACGAACTCGACCCGCCGGTCGAGGACGACTTCACCATCCCTTTGCCGGCCAACGCGAAATGAGCCGGCAGGGCCTTTCCCAGGCCTGTGGGCTGCGCGCAACGCGAGGCCCGTCGCCGACGGTGATCTGCCCGAACGTGCCGGAAGCGGCGGTGCGGGGCGGCCCGCGCGCGGTGGTGCCGCGGCTACCTGTACGGACAAGTCCGGGCCTAGGCTTTTACCGTCACCTGAAGGTTCCGTCGCGTTCTGGACATCTGCGCTTCGTCAACCTTCCCCCTAAGGCTCCTAAGTTCACGGCCAAGCAATGGCAAGCAGTGAGCAACGGAGGTCGTTGTGTCCGAGGGTGTTCGCAGGGCCCGGCGGTTCGCCGCGCCGGTGGCGGCCGCAGCCGCCGCCGCGGTGGTGACCATGGTGATCAACCCGACGCTGGGTGCGTCGGCCACGGCCCCGCAGGCCGCAAGCAAGGGCAAGGCCCCGGCTGCGAAGAACGTCATCTTCATCAACGGCGACGGCATGGGTGCCGCCGCTCGGCAGGCCGCGCGCCTGCACCTGACCGGTCTGAACGGTCAGCTCGCGATGGACAAGCTCCCCTACTCGGGTCAGCTGACCACCGAGCCCGACGACCCGAAGTCCGTCGTCACCGACTCCGCCGCGGCCGCGACCGCGTGGGCGACCGGTGAGAAGACCTACAACGGCGCGATCAGCGTCGACGTGGATGGCAACCCGCTGGCCACCCTGGGCCAGCAGGCCAAGGCGGCCGGCAAGGCCACCGGTCTGGTGACGACCGCGCAGGTCACCGACGCGTCCCCGGCCGCCTTCTTCTCCAGCACAGCCAACCGGTCGGCGCAGGACGAGATCGCGCGTCAGTACATCGAGGTCAGCAAGCCCGACGTCATCCTCGGCGGCGGCGAGGACTGGTGGCTGCCCGCGGGGAGCCCCGGCGCCTTCCAGGACAAGCCCGCCGAGGACACGTCCGAGGCGAGCAAGGGCACCAAGGGTGACCTGATCAAGAAGGCCCAGAAGGCCGGCTACACCTACGTCTCCAGCGCGGACCAGCTGGACCGCGCCAAGGGCGGCAAGCTCCTCGGTCTCTTCGCCAACGAGGAGATGTTCCAGCAGCACCCCGAGGGTCAGGGCGACGTGTACAACCCGGTGGTCGGCCTGTCCACCATGACCAGCAAGGCCCTCGGCACGCTGGACAAGAACAAGAAGGGCTTCTTCCTCATGGTCGAGGAGGAGGGCGTGGACGAGTTCGCGCACAACAACAACGGCGCCCGGGTCCTGCAGTCCATGCAGGAGCTGGAGAAGACCGTCGCGGTGGCGCGCGCCTACGTGGCCACCCACCCCGACACCCTGCTGGTCGTCACCGGTGACCACGAGACCGGCGGCCTGGCCGTGGAGGAGGCCGACTCCGCCGACGAGTCCGGCGACGGCATCTCCGCCGAGGACGGTCCGTTCAGTATCCGCGGCAGCGACAAGTCGTTCTCCATCGACTGGACCACCTCCGGTCACACCGGTGTGGACGTACCCGTCACCGCGGCCGGCCCGCTCGCGAGCCGCTTCTCGGGCAAGCACGCCAACACCTACGTGCACGACGTGCTGAGCGAGATCCTTGCGACGCGTCGCTGAGCGGGGATCCACTTCCGGCGGGTGCCGGGAAGGGGCGCGGCCTCTTCCCGGCACCCGCCGTTCGTCGCCGGGCGGTGTGGCGTGCCGGGGACGGGGAAAGGCGTGGTGGCAGGCAAGGCGGGCGCCGGCAAAAGATCCTCCTTGAGGCGTAGGCGACCCGCTTTGCCATACCATTACTCTTGGTGCGGAGCCGTATCGCGCGGCCATGGAGGAGTGACAGATGAGGAGCAGCAACCCGGTCTTCTCGCGGCGTGGGTTCTCCCGCGGGGAGGGCTACGCGGGCTTCGGCGGTCAGCCGCAGGCGCAGGGTGCCCCCCAGGCGGGCGGCAACCCGTACGCGGGCACGAACCCGTACGCGGGCACGAACCCGTACGCGGGTACGACCAACCCCTACGACACCACGTACCAGGCCCCGCCGGCCGCCGCCGTGCAGACCGGCCGGATGACGATGGACGACGTCGTCATGCGCACCGCCATGACCCTGGGCACCGTGGTGCTCGGCGCGCTCGTGGCGTGGTTCGTGCTGCCGGTCTCGGAGAAGAGCTACGGCCTGGCGATCGGCGCCTCGCTCGTCGCCCTGGTCCTGGGCCTGATCCAGTCATTCAAGCGCGAGGCCTCGCCCGCGCTGATCCTCGGCTACGCGGTCTTCGAGGGCGTCTTCCTCGGCGTCTGGAGCAAGATCCTCAACTTCATGTGGCCGGGCATCCCGCTGCAGGCCGTGCTGGGGACCATGGCGGTCTTCGTCGGCATGCTGGTGGCGTACCGCACGCGCCTCATCCGGGTCACCGCCCGCTACACCCGCATCGGCATGGCGATCGCCATCGGCTTCGTCATCCTGATGTTCGTCAACCTGATCGCCGCGCTGATCGGCGGCGGTGACGGCCTTGGCCTGCGCAGCGGTGCGCTGGGCATCGTGGTCGGCGTCATCGGGATCGCGCTGGGCGCGTTCTTCCTGTCGCTGGACTTCAAGCAGATCGAGGACGGCATCCAGTACGGCGCTCCGCGCCAGGAGTCCTGGCTGGCGGCCTTCGGCCTCACGCTCTCCCTGGTCTGGATCTACCTGGAGATGCTGCGGCTGATCGCGATCCTGCGCGGCGACGACTGAGTGCGCTGACCCGTCAGGGACATTCAACGGGCCCCGGAGGCAGTGCCTTTCGGGGCCCGTTCGCATGCGCGGCAGGGGAGGCGCGTCAGCCGAACCTCCGCGCGGCCCGCCTCAGATCGTATTCGTGGACGATGGCCTTGGCGTGTCCGTAGGACAGGTCGTGCTCGCTTCGGAGCCAGCTGACTTTCTCCTCGAAGCGGAGGAATGCGGGCCCGTCGTCGACCGTGCGAAGCCATTCGCCGATCTCGCGGCCGGTGCAGTGCGGGATGTGGGAGAGCAGGTTCCGGTGGGTCTCTTCCGAGAAGGTCTGTGACATCGGCGCCTCCGGTATGCGTTCCGGTCACCCCACCGTGCCTGAGCCGTCGACCGTTGGCAACAGTGCAACGCGCTCGGTTGTGTGTACGCACCGGTAGGCTCGCGGCGTGCTGGACTGTACGACGCTCCGCGACGCCGCCGGACTCCTGGCGGCGCGATACCGTTCCCTGCCGCAGAGCCGGCTCCGTGGCGAGGTGGCCCGGGCGGGCCTGGAGCTCGCCCGTGAACTGGCCGCCCGGGCACAGCAGATCGAGTTCCCCGGACGGGAACCGCTGCTGATGCCGGACGAGGGGGTGTTCGTGATCGGCGACCAGATCTCGGTGGCCGCGAACGACCTGGCCGCCGCCCTGGAACCGCACCCGGAACTGGCGCAGGTACGCGACGCGGCCGTGTCCCGGATCAGGGACACGGCCGCGCGCTGCGGTCTGTAGGACGCGCCGGCTACAGCGAGGCGACCACCCGGTCGGCGAGCACGTAGACGGACTCCTCGCCGTAGGTGAAGGTCAGCGCGTAGCCCCCGGCGACGGCGGAGCCGCCCAGCAGGACCGGGGACTCGCCGCGGTCCAGGGCCTCGCAGAGGCGGTCGGCGGTGTCCCGGTCGCCCGGGGTCATGCACAGCGTGGTGCCGTCGGCGAAGACGTACACGTCGAGCGTGCCGAGCGGGCCGGGACGGACGTCGGCGAGCGGCATCCGCAGGTCCGCGAGTTCACAGAGGCGCTCGGCGGTCTGCTCCTGGTTCGCCACGACCGGGGCGGGGACGCCGAAGTCGGCGTCGGAGGGGTGCCGGAAGGGTGCCGGGCCGCCGGGCTCCAGGCCCGCGAGGTCGGCCTGGCGGGGCAGGAACGGGCCGTACGGCAGCACCTCGTAGTCGGTGCCCGCGGCGCCGGGAACGGGGCCGGTACCCTGGCCGCCGAAGAGCTGGGCGTCGAGCTGCGGGTCGACGAGGGACTCGCCGGACTCGCCCGTCGCATAGCCGAGAGGGGCCTCCTGGGCAGCCCAGAAGGCGCGGGCCTCGGCCAGTTCGCGCTCCCGCTCGTCGGCGAGCGCGTCGGCGACGGCCGTGCGGATGGCCTCGGCGTCCGGAGTGGTGCGCGCGGCGGGAACCGTGGCCGCCCGCTGGGCACGGGCCTCGGCCAGGTCCGCGCGCAGGGCCGCGACATCACGACGTACGCCGCGGGTGGCGAACAGCGTGGCGGAGCCGGCGGCCACGGCTGTTGCCGCACCCGTCAGCAGGACGAGGAACATGGCGCTCACTGGCGTACTCCCGACTGTGCTTTCCCGAGCCTGGCCCCCTGTACACCACCACTCTGCACCGGAATCCATGGCCTCTGCAGTGCGGAACGTCACGAAATGGGAGGGTCCAAAGTCTTGGTCCGTATGGGTGACGCACCCCTGACCTGCATAAACAACCGCCCCCGGGATTAGGTCACATCCCGGGGGCGGTTCGATTGCGACTTGTGCCTCGAACGAATGTCCGAGGGGTGGGAGAGGCGGAAGAGGCCGGAGGGGCCAGAGAAGCCGGAGGGGCCCGTTACGACAGGCGCTCGATGACCATGGCCATGCCCTGGCCGCCGCCGACGCACATGGTCTCCAGGCCGAACTGCTTGTCGTGCCACTGGAGCGAGTTGATCAGCGTGGTGGTGATGCGGGCGCCCGTCATGCCGAAGGGGTGGCCGACCGCGATCGCGCCGCCGTTGACGTTGAGCTTGTCGATGTCGACGCCCAGGTCCCGGTAGGAGGGGATGACCTGCGCCGCGAAGGCCTCGTTGATCTCGACCAGGTCGATGTCGTCGAGGGTCAGCCCGGCCCGCTTGAGGGCCTGGCGGGACGCCTCGACCGGGCCGTATCCCATGATCTCGGGGGAGAGGCCCGAGACGCCGGTGGAGACCACGCGGGCGAGCGGGGTGATACCGAGCTCGCGCGCCCTGGTGTCGCTCATGATCACCAGTGCCGCCGCGCCGTCGTTGAGCGGGCAGCAGTTGCCGGCGGTCACGGTGCCGTCGGGGCGGAAGACCGGCTTCAGGCCCTGCACGGCCTCCAGGGTGACCCCGGCGCGCGGGCCGTCGTCCTTCGCGACGACCGTGCCGTCGGGCAGCGTCACCGGGGTGATCTCGCGCTCCCAGAAGCCCTTCCTGATGGCCTCCTCGGTCAGGTTCTGCGAGCGGACGCCGAACTCGTCCTGGTCGGCGCGGGTGATCCCCTTGAGGGCCGCCAGGTTCTCCGCGGTCTGGCCCATCGCGATGTACGCGTCCGGCACCAGCCCGTCCGCGCGCGGGTCGTGCCACACTCCTCCGCCCTGCGCGGCGCGGGCCGCGGTACGGGCCTCGGCCTCGGCGAAGACCGGGTTGTGGGTGCCGGGCATGCCGTCGGAGCTGCCGCTTGCGAACCGGGAGACGGTCTCGACGCCGGCCGAGATGAAGACGTCGCCCTCGCCCGCCTTGATGGCGTGCAGCGCCATCCGGGTCGTCTGCAGCGAGGAGGAGCAGTAACGCGTGATCGTGCAGCCCGGGAGGTGGTCCATGCCCATCTGTACGGCCACGATCCGGCCCAGGTTGTGGCCCTGCTCGCCGCCGGGCAGACCGCAGCCGAGCATCAGGTCGTCGATCTCGCGCGGGTCCAGCTGCGGCACCTTGGAGAGGGCCGCCTGGATGATCGTGGCGGTCAGGTCGTCGGGACGAAGGTCCTTCAGGGACCCCTTGACGGCCCGGCCGATGGGGGAACGGGCGGCAGAGACGATCACGGCTTCGGGCATCGCGACTCCTCGACGAGGCGGCGGGGCAGGCTGGGACTCTCTGGGAAGTTACCTGTACGTAGCGGAGGGAGTCACGGCTTGGAGGCTGTGACGCGGACCTCTTTCTGAGCGCTTGCTTAGTCCATGATGGCGCATCCTCGTGGCGAACGCGCCCCCCGTGCGATGCTGGGCCGGTGAATCCGGACGACCTGGTACGGCTGCGCCGCGCCCGCGACGCGATGGACCGCGACTACGCGGACCCCCTCGACGTCACCGCGCTGGCCCGCGCGGCGCTGATGTCCCCCGGCCACTTCTCGCGCAGCTTCCGGGCCGCGTTCGGCGAGACCCCGTACAGCTACCTCATGACGCGCCGGATCGAACGCGCCAAGGCCCTGCTGCGGCGCGGCGACCTCACGGTCACCGAGGTCTGCTTCGCGGTGGGCTGCACCTCGCTCGGCTCCTTCAGCTCGCGCTTCACCGAACTCGTGGGGGAGACCCCGAGTGCGTACCGCGCCCGCGACCACGAGCCGGGCGCGGCGATCCCGGCGTGCGTCGCGAAGCGGTACACCAGACCGGTCAGGAACAAGGAAGCGAGGACCGCGGCGCGGGCCTAGCGTGGTCCGCATGGACATCACGCTGTCACAGTGCTTCATCGCCGTCGACGACCACGACAAGGCGCTTCCCTTCTACCGCGACGTCCTCGGCCTGGAGGTCCGCAACGACGTCGGGTTCGAGGGCATGCGCTGGGTGACGGTCGGCTCGCCCGACCAGCCCGGCGTGGAGATCGTCCTCGAACCGCCCCTCGCGGACCCGGGCGCGTCCGACGCGGACAGGCGGGCCATGAGCGAGCTGCTGGCCAAGGGCATGCTGCGCGGGGTCATCTTCGCCACCGGTGACGTCGACGCCACGTTCGAACGGATCCGCGACGCGGGCGGCGAGGTGCTGCAGGAGCCCATGGACCAGCCCTACGGCGTCCGGGACTGCGCCTTCCGGGACCCCTCGGGCAACCTGCTCCGCTTCACCCAGCGCAAGGCCGGCTGAAGCCGGCGGCTTCCGGGTTCCCGGCCGTCCCCGGCGTGGTGCGGGGTTCTTCGGGTGGTCGCCGCGGGGCACCCGCCGTTGCCGTCCGTGGGTTCGCTGCGCCTCCCGGCGGGCCGTCTCCCGCCGACCGCCCGCGGCAGCCGGGGGATATCACACCGTCCAGCGCAAGGCCGGGTGACACCGGCGGCCTCCGCGCCCGGGAGGGGGCGCCGCGGGGCAACCCGCCGTTGCCCTCTCCCACCCACGTGCAGGAACCCCGGACCGGCAGCCATCGGCCCAGCGCCGGGCCGCGGTGGGCGAGACCTGGGAGCGTTCGGCGGCCCGGCGCGGCGGCCGGCCGTCGTCCACGACGCAGCGGGCCAGGCGCGGTTGCCCAGTCCCGGTCAGGGTGCGTCGCGATGGGACTCAGGGGTTCTTCTGCCGGCGTGGATGTCGCCATCCACACCGAACCGGAAGGCCCTCACCCGTTCGGAATCCCTCGGCCGAGAGCTGCCTCACCCGTCCACAACCTCCCGGACGGAACACCTACTAGTTCTGGGCGGCCTCGGCCGCCGCCGTGGTGTCCGGTTCCGTCGTGTCGGGGAGGCGGCGACGGCGGCGGCGCTTGAGCAGGGCCCAGCGGCCGCGGGGGCCGGAGACCGTGCCGGCGGCCGCGGTGACCTCGGTGCCGGCCTCGCCCGCGGCTTCCGCGGCGGCCTGGGCCACCGGGAGGAAGCCCTCGCCGCGCCGGGCGTCGGGGCGCTCGTCCTCCTCGGGCCACAGCCCGACCGCGGAACACAGCGTGGGCAGCATCGCCATGGCCGCGGTCGCGTAACCCTCGGCCGAGGGGTGGTAGTTGTCCGGGCCGAACATCTCGCGGGGGCGGGACTCGAACTCGGGCCCGAGCAGGTCGCCCAGCGACACGGTGCGGCCGCCGAGGCTGACCACCGCGATGGTCTGCGCGGCCGCGAGCTGGCGGCTCAGCCGGCGGGCGATCCAGCGCAGCGGCTGGTAGACCGGCTCGATCGTGCCGAGGTCCGGGCAGGTGCCGACGATCACCTCGCAGCCGGCCTCGCGCAGTCGTCGCACCGCGTCGGACAGCAGCCGCACGGAGACGGCCAGCGGCATCCGCCGGGTCACGTCGTTCGCCCCGATCATGATCACGCACAGATCGGGTGCGGTACCGGGGACGGGCCCCAGCAGAAGATCGACCTGGCGAGCCAGGTCGTCGGACTGTGCGCCGGGGTTGGCCACGTTGACCATCCGCACCGGCCGTTCCGCCACCGCCGCCACCCCGGACGCCAGCAGCGCGCCCGGGGTCTGGCTCGCCCGGTGCACCCCCTGGCCCGCCGCCGTGGAGTCGCCCACGAGCGCCAGCACGATCGGCCGCTCGTCGGTGCTCAGCGCGAAGGCGGCGCCGTAGACGCCGTCCGCGCGGGGCGGGACGGCGTCGGAGCCGCCCACGGCCCTGCGGGCGAGCGCGCCCTCGGTCAGCAGCAGGCCGACCGCGGCGCCGCCCAGCAGGCCGATGCCGCCTCCTCCGTACGCGGCGGCCGTAGCGATCCGCCGCGCCACCCTTGCCCTGGACAACGTCCACCTCCCGCGCCGGGTCCACGGGCCCCCGCGGCCCGACCCGTACAACGATTTGTTGCCCCGTCCGATGCCCGCCGCAACCGCTGGGCGGCCCGGACTCAGGTCAGCCGCTGCTGCGCGACGAACCAGGCGAGCTGGGTGCGGTTGGCGGTTCCGGTGGACTCCATCAGGGACCGGATCCTGCGCTGCAGCGTGCGCAGGGATATCCCGAGCTGGGAGGCGATCGCCTTGTCCGGCAGCCCGGACATCAGCAGCGAGAGCAGCTGCTCGTCGAGCTCGGGGGAGCCGGGGAACTCCGGGTCCTCATCGGTCTCGCCGAGTGAGGGCATGCGCAGCGGCGTGCCGCGCAGCCAGCGGTCCTCGAAGAGCTCCAGCAGCGCGTCCACCAGCACCGAGGGGTGGAGCAGCAGCAGCCCGGCGGAGGACACCACGGACCGGTCGCGGCCGCCGGACAGCGGCAGCAGCGCCCGCTCGGCGTCGACGATCATCAGCTTCATCGGCACGCTCGGCGCCGCCCGGGCCAGCTCGCCCGGCTCGACGAAGCCCGGCATGTCGGCCGCCCCGGGGTACACCAGGGCCGTCGTCTCGTACAGCGAGCGGTACTCGACCCCGGCGGCCAGCCGCTCCTTCTGGACGACGTTGCCCGCCGCCGCGACGTACGGCGGTCGCACGAAGGTCAGCACCTCCTTGCGGGCCTCGCGTTGCAGCTGCTCGATCACGTGCTGCTGCTCCGCCTCGCCGTGGATCACCTCGGCGATCCCGCCCGGCATCACCGGCTCGGCCGGCCGTGACGGGCGCACGGCGGCGAGCGCCGTGAGCCGTTCGCGTACGGAGGCGAGGCCGGACTCCACGGCCGCCAGGCCGCTGAGCGCGGCGACGTAGTCGGCGTTGCCCGTACCCGCGTCGACGGAGTCCGGGTGTTTCTGGTCAGGCATCGCCCACCCCCCGGTTGTATAAGGCCGGTGTCGTAACTGCGACGTGTCGTGATCGCGCCACGGTGTGACTCTACAACCGGACCTTCCGGGGCGTAGGTAACGCCGATGTGAAGCGTGCGACGCCCGGTGCCGGTGGAGGCCGCCCCCCACCGGAAAACCGCTTACCCTGGCCTCACAATCACGGAGAACCCGGAGACAATGGTGCAGTTCCACGACTCGATGATCAGCCTCGTCGGCAACACCCCGCTGGTGAGGCTCAACAGCGTGACGGCAGGAATCCAGGCGACCGTCCTGGCCAAGGTCGAGTACTTCAACCCCGGCGGTTCGGTCAAGGACCGCATCGCGCTGCGGATGATCGAGGCCGCGGAGAAGAGCGGCGAACTCAAGCCCGGCGGCACGATCGTGGAGCCCACCTCGGGCAACACGGGCGTCGGCCTGGCGATCGTGGCCCAGCAGAAGGGCTACAAGTGCATCTTCGTCTGCCCGGACAAGGTCTCCACCGACAAGATCAACGTGCTGCGCGCCTACGGCGCCGAGGTCGTGGTCTGCCCCACCGCCGTGGACCCCGAGCACCCGGACTCCTACTACAACGTCTCGGACCGGCTGGTGCGCGAGACCCCGAACGCCTGGAAGCCGGACCAGTACAGCAACCCCAACAACCCGGCCTCGCACTACCACTCCACCGGTCCGGAGCTGTGGGAGCAGACCGAGGGGAAGATCACGCACTTCGTGGCGGGCGTCGGCACCGGCGGCACCATCTCCGGCACCGGCCGCTACCTGAAGGACGCCTCGGAGGGCCGGGTCAAGGTCATCGGCGCCGACCCGGAGGGCTCCGTGTACAGCGGCGGCTCCGGCCGCCCGTACCTGGTCGAGGGCGTCGGTGAGGACTTCTGGCCCACCGCCTACGACCGCACCGTCGCGGACGAGATCGTTGCGGTCTCGGACAAGGACTCCTTCCAGATGACCCGCCGCCTCGCCAAGGAGGAGGGCCTGCTCGTCGGCGGCTCCTGCGGCATGGCGGTCGTCGCGGCGCTCCGCGTGGCCGAGCGCCTCGGCCCGGACGACGTCGTGGTCGTCCTGCTGCCGGACTCCGGCCGCGGCTACCTGTCGAAGATCTTCAACGACGAGTGGATGGCCGACTACGGCTTCCTGGAGGAGGGCACCGGCCAGGCCCGCGTCTCCGACGTGCTGGACCGCAAGGACGGCGGTATCCCGCAGCTGGTGCACATGCACCCCGAGGAGACCGTCGGCCAGGCCATCGAGGTGCTGCGCGAGTACGGCGTCTCGCAGATGCCGATCGTGAAGCCGGGCGCCGGCCACCCCGACGTCATGGCCGCCGAGGTCGTAGGCTCCGTCGTGGAGCGGGAGCTGCTCGACGCGCTGTTCACCAAGCGCGCCACCCTGGACGACCCGCTGGAGCGGCACATGAGCGCGCCGCTGCCGCAGGTGGGCTCCGGCGAGCCGGTCGGCGACCTGATGGCCGTGCTGGGCTCGGCCGACGCGGCGATCGTGCTGGTCGAGGGCAAGCCGACGGGTGTGGTCAGCCGGCAGGACCTGCTCGCCTTCCTCGCCGAGGAGGCCAGGTAGCGCCGGGCCACAAGGGTTGGTGGAACTGGTACACCCACGTCACGTACGCGCAGCACGCGCTTAACACGGCTCCGGCACATTGGTGGATGTCGGCGGACGGCGCACCGGTCGCCCGGCCGACACCACGGATGTGGCGCCAAGGACCTCCGGAGCGGCTCCCGGACCTCCATGGTGACCCCAGGACGTGTGGCCCGGCCCTGATCCGGCCCGCGTCCCTCGCGGGGACCGCCGTCGTCCCGCCCCCCGGGTGACCGGGGGTGCGGCGGTTCCCGCGCAATCTGTGGAAGAGCGGCCCGCGTCCCCGCGCGGGCCGCTCTTCTGGTTGAGTGGCCGCCGTGATCAGCGCACAGACGTTCGCAGCCGTCGAGGAGTCCATACGCGCCGTGGCCGACGAAGAGGCGCTCGCCCGCTTCGGCCGCCTCGCCGAGGGCGACGTCGACGAGAAGAAGGGGCCGCTGGACCTCGTCACGGTCGCCGACCGCCGCGTCGAGGAACGCCTCACCCGTACGCTCACCGCCCTGTTGCCGGGTTCCGCCGTCATCGGCGAGGAGGCCGTGCACGCCGACCCCGCGCTGCTCGGGGCGCTGCTCGGCGACGATCCCGTCTGGATCGTCGACCCGGTCGACGGAACCTCCAACTTCGTACGCGGCGACGCCTCGTTCGTCACCCAGGTCGCCCTCGCCGCGCGCGGTGAGCTGCTCGCCTCGTGGACGTACCGGCCCGTCGACGGGATCCTCGCCACCGCCCGGCGCGGCGAGGGCGCGCACGCCGGCGGTCGGCCGCTGCGGCTGGGCACCGGCGGCGCGCAGGAGGCGGACGACGTGCTGCTGGTGGCCGGTGCCCGGCCCGTGCACCTCACCGCCGACCAGCACCGGCGGCTGTACGAACTGGGGTCCGCGCACGGCGTCAAGCCCTGGGCGAGCGGCTCCGCCGGCTGTGACTACCTCGACGTCGCGCTCGGGCGGCTCGACGCGGCCACCTACGCCTACGACAACCCCTGGGACCACTCCGCGGGCATCCTGCTGGTCGCCGAGTCGGGCGGCACGGTGCTCGGCGCGGACGGACTGCCGTTCCGCATGGCGGGCGGGCCGCTGCCCTTCGCCGCGGCACGCGACGAGACCGCGGCCCGCCGTGTGGTGGCGCTGCTGAACGCCTGACCCCGCCGGCCTGAAGGACGGCGACTCCCGTCCGTCCGTCGTCGCCGGCCGCGGTGTCGGTTGCGTTCCGGCTCGGGCCGGCTTCGAAGCAGGGTGCCGGAGCGGTCACGGTCCCGCGCCGCGGTCGGCGGGTCGCACCGCCGGTCCGGCCGCCTTGGCGAGCGTGAACGGAGCCGGCGGCACGGGAAGGTGTCCGGCGCGTCACGACCGGCCGCGCGCCCGGGGCGGGCGCCCGTCCCCGCACCCATGTGGATCGCGGTGGTGCGGCCGGCCCGGCGCCGGGGGACGCGGCCTCGGCATCGGGCGGGCCGGCCGGGTCATGCGTCGCCGACCCGTGACGCCCTTTCAGGGGCGTGTCCCGTCACCAGCGGGGACCGCTGACCGCCCGTCGCCGGGGCGGTCAGTCCTCCCAGGCGTCCGGGTCCTTGGCGCGACGAGGGGCATCGCCCCGCTCGTGGAACAGCCACCCCAGTGAATGCGCGGCGTTGACGGCGACGATGCCGACCCAGGCGACGAGGAGCCCGGGCAGATCGCCCTTTTCGGCCGCGATGGCGGACAACGGGATGGCCATGATCAGGGAGAAGGCGCCGAAGCCGTAGCGGGCGCCGAAACGGCCGCCCCCCTGGCCGCGCGCCTCCGGGCCGACCCGGCGCCCGGCGCGGGCGAACGCCGTCTGCTGCTCGGCCAGTTCGCGGCGTACCCGCCGCTCGACCTGGGAGTCGATGCGCCGGTCCATCTTCTCCAGGAAGGAGTCGATGAGGGCCGACTCGTACTCCTCCCCCAGGTCCTTGCGCGCCTGGATGGTGGCGGCGAATTCCTTCTTGAGCTCTGGGTCACGGGCGTCCATGACGCCACCGTACGGACCGATCGGCGCCGTGGCACTGGGGGAAACCCCCGAACCTTCCCGGGGTCGCCATTAGGGTCGTGCCGTGACCGGACACGCGCCACGCCTGCTGACCGCCCTCCACCACGCCCCCTCCGACCGCCCCGACGCGGTCACCGTCGACGGACGCCCCTGCTCGCGGGAGGTACTGCTCGGCGCCGCGGGCGCCTTCGCGGCCCGTGTCGTGGGTGCCCCGGCGGTCGCCGTGCACGCGGCGGCGTCCCTGGAGACGGTCGCGGCGGTCGTCGGGGGCCTGCTCGCGGGCGTCCCCGTCGTCCCGGTGCCACCCGACGCGGGACCGGCCGAGCGCGACCACATCCTGCGCGACTCCGGGGCCGTGCAGGCGCCCCCGGCCGTTCTCACCGAGCGCCGCCCCTGGGACGGCCCCGAGCCGGACCCGGACACGACGGCCCTCGTCCTGTACACCTCGGGCACCACCGGAGCGCCCAAGGGCGTGCTGGTCCCGCGCCGCGCGATCGCCGCCGACCTCGACGCCCTCGCCGGGGCCTGGGAGTGGACGCCGGAGGACACCCTCGTCCACGGCCTGCCGCTGTTCCACGTGCACGGTCTCGTGCTCGGCGTGCTCGGCGCGCTGCGCACCGGGAGTCGTCTGGTCCACACCGGTCGCCCGACACCGCAGGCGTACGCGGCGGCCGGCGGCAGTCTGTACTTCGGCGTGCCGACCGTCTGGGGCCGGGTCGCGGGGGACCCGGAGTCCGCCAGGGCGCTGAGCGGCGCCCGGCTGCTGGTCTCCGGCAGCGCGCCGCTGCCCGCGCCCGTCTTCCGCGACCTGGAGGCGCTGACCGGGCAGCGGCCGGTCGAGCGCTACGGCATGACGGAGACCCTGATCACGGTCAGCACCCGGGCGGCCGGGGAGCGGCGCCCCGGCTCCGTCGGGCTGCCGCTGCCGGGGATCCGCACCCGGATCGCCGCCGAGCCGGGCGCGGAGATCGGCGAGCTCCAGCTCACCGGGCCCACCCTCTTCGACGGCTACCTGGGGCGGCCGGAGGCGACCGCGGCCTCGTACACCGAGGACGGCTGGTTCCGCACCGGTGACATCGCGGCGATCGCGCCGGACGGCATGCACCGGATCGTCGGCCGGGCCTCCACCGACCTGATCAAGTCGGGCGGCTACCGGATCGGCGCGGGCGAGGTGGAGAACGCCCTGCTGGACCACCCCGCGGTGCGCGAGGCGGCCGTGGTGGGCGCCCCGCACGCCGACCTCGGCCAGGAGATCGTGGCCTATGTGGTGGCGGACGGGGTCGGCGAACGCGAGCTGATCGACTTCGTGGCCGGGCACCTTTCGGTGCACAAGCGCCCGCGCAAGGTCCGCTTCCTGACGGAGCTGCCGCGCAACGCGATGGGCAAGCCGCAGAAGAAGCTGCTGCCGCCCGCGTGAACCGGCGCCTTGCCCTCCTGCATGGAATCATGCAGAGTCATCGGCACATGAATGGCCGAGCGGAGAGGGCGCCATGGCCACCGAGAACGCCACCGGAGCCGACGGGACCGACACCGCGTCGGCGCGCCTGGTGAAGCTGTTCGAAGCGCACCGGCTCACGCCCACCCAGCGCCGCATCGCCCACTGCCTCGTCCGGCGGGCCGCCGACGCGCCCTTCCTGTCCAGTGTCGAGGTCGCCGAACTGGCCGGGGTCAGCCAGCCCTCCGTGACCCGCTTCGCCGTCGCGCTCGGCTTCGACGGCTACCCCGCGCTCCGCCGCCACCTGCGCGAGGTCGCCCCCGCCGCGGTGCCCCCCGGGCAGCCGGCCGGCGACACGTACAACGAGTACCAGGAAGCCGTGCAGGCGGAGATCGAGAACCTGCGGCACCTCGCCGCGCTGCTCGCCGACCCCGCCCCCGTCGCCCGCGCGGGCGCCCTGCTCGCCGCGTCACGGCCGCTGCCCGTGCTCGGGCTGCGGGCAGCGGCCGCCCAGGCCCGCGGCTTCGGCTACTTCGCGGCCAAGGTGCACCCCGACGTCCGCCTCCTCGACGAGGGCGGCAGCATGCTCGCCGACCGCGTCGACGCGGCCGTGCGGGCCGGGGCGAGCGCCCTGCTGTGCTTCGCGCTGCCCCGGCATCCGCGCGAGGTGGTCGAGGCGCTGGAGTACGCCCGCTCCGTGGGGCTGACCGTCGTCACCGTCGCCGACAGCGCCTTCGCGCCGGTCGCCGCCCACTCCGACGTCCTCCTCCCGGCGGCCGTCGGCACCGGGCTCGCCTTCGACACCGCGTGCGCGCCGATGCTGCTCGGCCGGGTGCTGCTGGAGGCGATGTGCGACGGGCTGCCGGACGCGCAGGCGCGGCTGGAGGAGTTCGACGCCAAGGCCGCGGCGCAGGGCCTGTTCGTGGAGTGATCCGGGGCCGGGCCGGGCCCGGCCGCCGGGTCAGGCGCGCGCCCCATCGGCCTGGGCGACCCCGAGCACGACGATGATGGCCTGCACCGGGCACGCCACCGCGGCCCGCCGGACGCGCTCGTGCTGGTCCTCCGGGACGGCCGGGACGTACCGCAGGGCCTCCTCCGCGTGCGGCACGAAGACCTCGGGAGCGAGGTGCGCACTGCGCGCGGGCCCGGCAGCGATCGAGGCCGACCACGATGTTCCTACGCACCACTCCAGCCCCGAAGGCCCACGCCCTCAGCGGTGGCACCGCCTCCGGGGCCCCGCATGCGCCGCGGTTCTCACGGAATTTTGATGTGCCGTGAGTAACCTCCCTCCCCAGCACTCTCGGAACGAGCCGTGAAGGAGGAGACAGCGGTGGTGCGCGGAGCGTATGTGCTGGCACGGGTGGCGGTCCTGGTGCGGGTGCCGGCGCGGTGGCTGTGGTGGCTGGGGGTCGTGGCGGCGGGCGTCGGGGTCTTCGTGCCCGGACTGACCGGCCGCCGGATCGGAGTGCTGGGCGGGGCGGCGCTCTTCGTGGTCGCCGCGGTGGTGGCCTTCCTGGCGCGTCGGCGGCGGTACACCGCGCTCGCGGAGACGGCCGTGCGCGCGCCCCGCGGCGTCTTCCTGCAGGACCGCCGGGTCACGGCGCGCGCCTGGGTCCGGGCCCGGCGGTGGTGGCTGCTCGGGGCGTTCGTGGCGGCCCTCGCGTCCGGCATGGCCGCGCCCGCGGCGGCGGGGATGCTGCTCGCCGGTGCCGGGGCGGGGCTGTGGGCCAAGGCGGTGAGCCTGGGGCGCTGGGAGCGGGCGCACGAGACGCTGCTGTGGGTCCGGCCCGAGCACGCGGGACGCGGCCCCGCCGCCCCGTCCGTCCCCGGGTACGAGGCCACCGGGCCCGTGGCCGGCGACGCGGGCCCCGGCGGGTCCCCGCGCCGTCGCGCCGTGACGGCCCGCTGACCCGTCCGGGCGACCGGCCGGGGTGACCGTCCCGCGGTCGCGTCGCCCAGCGGCCGCTCAGCCGCCGCTCTCCCGGACGAGGTCCTCGACGGTCTGGGCGCGACGCAGGGTGCGGAAGGCCGGGCCGGGCCCGGAGTAGCCGTGGACGGCGGGGCGGGGCAGGGAGTTGTACGCGAAGTGCGTCGAGAAGTAGTACGCCCCCGTGTCGGGCAGTGCCACGAGGTCGCCCTCCGCGAGCAGCGGCAGTTCGCGCGCCGCGGCGACGAGGTCGCCCGCGAAGCAGCACGGCCCGGCGACGTCCTGGACCACCGGGGCGCCCCCCTTGGGGCGCCCCTTCGGGTCGAGCGCCAGCACCCGCAGCGGCCAGGCGCCGGGCGCGAAGACGGTGCGGGTGGCGACCTGGGCGCCGGCGTGCGTCACGGCGATCGCGCGACCGCCGGCGGTCTTGGCGTACTCCACGCGCGCCAGGATCGTGCCCTGCTTGGCCACCAGTGACCGCCCGAACTCCGTGACCAGCGCGTACCGCCCGGCGAAGAGCCCGGGCACGGCGGCGCGGAGCGCGTCGGCGTAGGCGCGGAAGCCCGGCCGGACCTCGTCGGAGGCGAAGTTGACCGGCAGACCGCCGCCGATGTCGAGGGTGGTGACCTGCCGGCGCCCGGCCGCCGCGTTGATCCGCTCGGCGAGCTCGTACACGGCGCGGACACCGGCCGCCATCAACTCCAGGGGCACGCCCTGCGACCCGGTGTGGGTGTGCAGCCGGGTGAGCCAGGGCCGGTCGAGGTAGGCGCGGACCACCCAGTCCGCCGCGCCCTCGTCGCGCAGGGCGACGCCGAACTTCGACGTGGCGGTGGCCGTGCTCATCGCGCCGATGCGGCCCGCGCCGACCTGGGGGTTGACCCGCAGGCCCAGCGGGGCGTCGGTGGTGCCGGGCGGCACGAGCCGGTCCAGCCGCGCCAGTTCCTGCGGGTTGTCGGCGTTGAGGGCGATGCCGAGGGCGAGTGCCTTCCGCAGCTCGTCCGGGGTCTTGGCGGGAGAGTCCAGCACGATCCTCCCGGCGGGTACGCCCGCGGCCTGTGCTAGGGCCAGCTCGCCGGGGCTGGCGACCTCCGCGCCGACGCCCTCCTCGGACAGCAGCCGCAGCACCGGCACCAGGGAGGCCGCCTTGACCGCGAAGGTGTGCGTGACCTCCACCCCGGGCGTCGCGAAGGCCGCCCGCAGATCGGCGGCGGCCGCCCGGACCCCGTCCAGGTCCAGCAGCCCGACCACGGGTTCGTCCGGGCCGACCAGCCCCTGTTCGACCGCCGCGCGCAGTGCCCGTCCCCGTCGTGCCGCCGGTTCCTCCGTCATACGGCCATCGTGTCAGCCCGGGCCCGCGAGCGGCTGGGTCCCAGCGAGTGCGCGTGACGCCCGCGCCGGGGCGCCGGAGGGTTCCTGCGGGCGGGTGCCCCGGGCAGTCGCTCCGCGGCAGGCGCCGGGGTACCGGGGGCCGCCGTGCGGGTGGGCGGGCGCCCGGGCCGGTCATGTTTCGCCCGCACGCCGTTCAGTGCGCGTTGCCTCCGGTGCGGCGGCCGTCCTGCGCCGCTGTCCGCCCGGCTCGCTCCGGTCGGTTCGGGGCGCCCAGTCCCTCCGGGTCAGGTGTGCGCCCCGGTGGCGGGCAGTGCGGGGCGTCGGCGTCGACCCCGGGGTCCGGCCCCGGCGGGTCCGTTGCCGGCTCGTCCGAGGCGGTGACCCTGCCGTGTGCGACGTCCGCGCCGCAGGTGTCGGGGGCCGCCCGGGCCCGGTCCTGCGGTCCGCTCACGCCGTTCAGTGCGTTGCCCGCGGCGGGGCGGCCGTCCTCGTCGCGCTTCGCCCCCGTCGGTTCGCGACATCGGCCATCCGGGCCGGACCGTCGCGGGGTGGGGCTGTGCGAGGGGCCCGGCGGGCAGGCTGTCTCAGTGGCCGGTGTCCGAGGGGCGTCCCGCGGCGGACGCCGCGTGCGGGTTCGTGAGGGGCGGGTTCGCGGCGGGGCCGGGCGCAGTTCCGGTGATAGATGAGCCCAGGAGGCGCGGCGGCCCGGTTGACTAGTGGTATTCAGCAGACCAGGATGTGAATGACTCAATCCAGTCGCGAGGAGGCAGGGGCATGACCGGAACCGGTGCCGGACCGAGGACCGTACGCGCACCGCGCGGCAGCGCGCTCACCACGCAGGGCTGGCAGCAGGAAGCCGCGCTGCGCATGCTGCAGAACAACCTCGACCCCGAGGTCGCCGAGCACCCCGAGAAGCTCGTCGTCTACGGCGGCACCGGCAGGGCCGCCCGCGACTGGCGGTCCTTCGACGCCATGGTGCGCACCCTCCAGGGCCTCAAGCAGGACGAGACGATGCTCGTCCAGTCCGGCCGCCCGGTCGGCGTGATGCAGACCCACGAGTGGGCGCCGCGGGTGCTCATCGCCAACTCCAACCTCGTCGGCGACTGGGCCACCTGGGAGGAGTTCCGCCGTCTGGAGGCCCTCGGCCTGACCATGTACGGCCAGATGACGGCCGGTTCGTGGATCTACATCGGCACCCAGGGCATCCTGCAGGGCACCTACGAGACCTTCGCCGCCGTCGCCGCGAAGAAGTTCGGCGGCAGCCTGGCCGGCACCATCACCCTCACCGCCGGTCTCGGCGGCATGGGCGGCGCCCAGCCGCTCGCCGTCACCATGAACGGCGGCGTCGCCATCTGCGTCGACTGCGACCCGCGCGCCATCGAGCGCCGCATCGAGCACCGCTACCTGGACGTGCGCGCCGACTCCCTGGAGCACGCGCTCGCCCTCGCCACCGAGGCCCGCGACCAGCGCAAGCCGCTGAGCATCGGCGTCCTCGGCAACGCCGCCGAACTGGTCCCGCAGCTGCTCGCCATGGGCGCGCCCATCGACATCGTCACCGACCAGACCTCCGCCCACGACCCGCTGGCGTACCTGCCGATCGGCGTCGCCTTCGAGGACATGGCCTCCTACGCGGCCGAGAAGCCCGCCGACTTCACCCAGCGGGCCCGCGAGGCGATGGCCAAGCACGTCGAGGCGATGGTCGGCTTCATGGACGCCGGCGCCGAGGTCTTCGACTACGGCAACTCCATCCGCGGCGAGGCCCAGCTCGCGGGCTACGAGCGGGCGTTCGCCTTCCCGGGCTTCGTCCCGGCCTACATCCGCCCGCTGTTCTGCGAGGGCAAGGGCCCCTTCCGCTGGGCGGCGCTGTCCGGCGACCCGGCCGACATCGCCAAGACCGACAAGGCGATCCTGGAGCTCTTCCCGGAGAACGAGTCGCTGGCCCGCTGGATCCGCATGGCCGGCGAGCGCGTCCACTTCCAGGGCCTGCCCGCGCGCATCTGCTGGCTCGGCTACGGCGAGCGCGACAAGGCCGGCGAGCGCTTCAACGAGATGGTCGCCGACGGCACCCTGGCCGCGCCCGTCGTCATCGGCCGCGACCACCTCGACGCGGGCTCCGTCGCCTCCCCGTACCGCGAGACCGAGGCCATGCTCGACGGCTCCGACGCCATCGCCGACTGGCCGCTGCTCAACGCCATGGTCAACATCGCCTCCGGCGCCTCCTGGGTCTCCATCCACCACGGCGGCGGCGTCGGCATCGGCCGCTCCATCCACGCCGGCCAGGTCACCGTCGCCGACGGCACGAAGCTGGCGGGCGAGAAGATCCGCCGCGTGCTCACCAACGACCCCGGCATGGGCGTCATCCGGCACGTCGACGCGGGGTACGAGCGCGCCGAGGAGGTCGCCGCCGAGCGCGGTGTGCGCGTGCCCATGCGCGAGGACGCCGAGGGTGTCGAAGGCGGGGAGGCGTGACCTCCTCGTTCCACGAGATGTGGACGGAGTTGCGGCCGATCGGCCGCGACTCCGGCTCCGGCGGCTACCGCCGCTACGCCTGGACCGGCGCGGACACCGACTGCCGCGCCTGGTTCCGGGCGCAGGCCGAGGGCCGGGGCCTGAGCTACGAGCTGGACCGCAACGGCAACCAGTGGGCCTGGCTCGGCGACCCTGCCGCCGGGGACGCCGTCGTCACCGGTTCGCACCTGGACTCGGTGCCCGACGGCGGCGCCTTCGACGGGCCGCTGGGCGTCGTGTCGTCCTTCGCGGCGCTGGACGAGCTGCGGGCCCGCGGCGCCGCCCCCGGCAAGCCGCTGGCGATCGTCAACTTCGGCGACGAGGAGGGCGCCCGCTTCGGGCTCGCCTGCGTCGGCTCCCGGTTGACGGCGGGACAGCTCACCGCCGACAAGGCCCGCGCGTTGCGCGACGGCGACGGCGTCACCCTCGCGCAGGCCATGGAGCGCGCCGGCCACGACCCCGGGGCGATCGGCCCGGACCCCGAACGCCTCGCCCGTATCGGCGCCTTCGTCGAGCTCCACGTCGAGCAGGGCCGCCACCTGGCCGACACCCCGCACGCGGTCGGTGTCGCCTCCGCCATCTGGCCGCACGGCCGCTGGCGGTTCGACTTCCACGGCGAGGCCAACCACGCGGGCACCACCCGGCTGGAGGACCGCCGCGACCCGATGCTGACCTACGCCAACACGGTGCTCGCCGCCCGCAAGAAGGCCCGGCTCGCCGGGGCGCTGGCCACCTTCGGCAAGGTCGGCGTCGAGCCCAACGGCGTCAACGCCATCGCCTCCCTCGTCCGCGGCTGGCTGGACTCGCGCGCCGCCGACGAGGCCACCTTGGCCGAGGTGGTCGGCGAGATCGAGCGCGCCGCGGTCGAGCGGGGCGCGCGCGACGGCGTCCGGGTCGAGGTCACCCGGGAGTCCTTCACCCCGGTCGTGGAGTTCGCGCACGGCCTGCGCGACGAGCTCGTCACCCTGCTCGGGGAAGCGCCCGTGCTGCCGACCGGGGCGGGACACGACGCCGGCATCCTCTCCGAGGCGGTCCCGACCGCCATGCTGTTCGTGCGGAACCCCACCGGGGTCTCGCACTCCCCGGCCGAGTCGGCCACCGAGGACGACTGCGTGGCCGGGGTGACCGCACTCGCCGACGTACTGGAGGGCCTGGCGTGTCGCTGACGCCGCAGAGCTACTGGGCCGAGTACGCGTGGACCGGCGGCCGCGTCGAACGGGGCGTGGTCGTCGACACCACCCCCGACGGCCGGATCGCCGCCGTGCGCACCGGGGCCGCCGCGCCGCCCGTCGGGGCCGTGACGCTGCGCGGACTGACCCTGCCGGGCCTGGCCAACGCCCACAGCCACGCCTTCCACCGGGCCCTGCGCGGCTCCGTCCAGCAGGGCAGCGGCACCTTCTGGACCTGGCGCGAGGTGATGTACCGGGTCGCGGCCGCGCTCACCCCCGACACCTACTTCGACCTCGCCCGCGCCGCGTACGCCGAGATGGCGCTGGCCGGCATCACCTGTGTCGGCGAGTTCCACTACGTGCACCACCGGCCCGGCGGCGGCCCCTACGACGAGCCCAACGCCATGGGCGAGGCGCTGATCGCCGCCGCCGCCGAGGCGGGCATCCGCATCACCCTCCTCGACACCGTGTACCTCTCCTCCGGCTTCGGCGCCGCCCCCGAACCGCACCAGCTGCGCTTCAGCGACGGCGACGCCGAGGCCTGGGCCGAGCGCGCCGCCGCCCTCGCCGACCGCCCCCACGCGCGGATCGGCGCGGCCGTCCACTCGGTGCGCGCGGTGCCCGCCGCCCAGCTCGCCACCGTCGTGCGCTGGGGCGAGGACCGCCAGGCGCCGCTGCACGCCCACCTGTCGGAGCAGCCCGCCGAGAACGAGGCCTGCCTCGCGGCGCACGGCGTCACCCCCACCCGGCTCCTTGCCGACCACGGAGTGCTGGGCCCGCGTACCTCGGCCGTGCACGCCACGCACCTCACCGACGAGGACATCGCGCTGCTCGGGGGCTCCGGCACCACCGTGTGCATGTGCCCCACCACCGAACGGGACCTCGCCGACGGGATCGGTCCCGCCAAGCGGCTGCAGGAGGCGGGCAGCCCGCTCAGCCTCGGGAGCGACAGCCACGCGGTGATCGACCTGTTCGAGGAGGCGCGGGCCATGGAGCTGGACGAGCGGCTGCGCACCCGCACCCGCGGCCACTGGACCGCCACCCAGCTGCTGCGCGCCGCCACCGCCGACGGCCACGCATCGCTGGGCTGGGCCGACGCCGGGCGGCTGGAGGCGGGGGCGCTGGCCGACTTCACCACGATCGCGCTGGACAGCGCGCGCACCGCCGGACCCCCGGCCCGGCTCGGCGCCGAGACCGCCGTCTTCGCGGCCACCGGCGCCGACGTCCGCCACACGGTGGTCGGCGGCCGCCACGTGGTCCGCGACGGCGCGCACCAGCTCGTCCACGACGTGGGCGCTTCCCTGGCCGCCGCGATCTCCGCCGTCCCCGCCGCCGAAGGAAGCCCGTCATGAGCAGCAGCGTCATCACCAACATCGGCAGCCTGGTCACCAACGACCCGGCGCTCGGGGAGGGCCCGCTCGGGCTGCTGGAGGACGCGGCGCTCGTCATCGACGGCGAGCACGTGGCCTGGGTGGGCCCCGGCGCGGGGGCGCCCGCCGCGGACGAGTCCTACGACGCGGCCGGACGGGCCGTCCTCCCCGGCTTCGTCGACTCCCACTCGCACCTGGTGTTCGCCGGCGACCGCACCCGCGAGTTCAACGCCCGCATGTCGGGCCGGGCCTATACGGCGGGCGGCATCCGCACCACCGTCGCCGCCACCCGCGCGGCGAGCGACGAGGAGCTGCACGCCAACGTCGCCCGCTACGTCGCCGAGGCCCTGCGCCAGGGCACCACGACCATCGAGACCAAGTCCGGCTACGGCCTCACCCCGCACGACGAGGCCCGCGCGCTGCGCATCGCCGGCGCCCACGCCGACGAGGTCACCTTCCTCGGCGCGCACATCGTGGCCCCCGAGTACGCCGACGACCCGGCCGGCTACGTCGACCTGGTGACCGGCCCCATGCTCGACGCCTGCGTCCCGTACGCCCGCTGGGTCGACGTCTTCTGCGAGCGCGGCGCCTTCGACGGCGACCAGGCCCGTGCCGTCCTCACCGCCGGCGCCGCCCGCGGCCTGGTCCCGCGCGTGCACGCCAACCAGCTCGGCCACGGCCCGGGCGTGCAGCTGGCCGTGGAGCTGGACGCGGCCTCCGCCGACCACTGCACCCACCTCACCGACGCCGACGTCGACGCGCTCGCGAACAGCCGAACGGTCGCGACGCTGCTGCCCGGCGCCGAGTTCTCCACCCGCGCGGTCTACCCCGACGCGCGGCGGCTGATCGACGCGGGCGCCACGGTCGCGCTGTCCACGGACTGCAACCCCGGCTCCTCCTTCACCAGCTCCATGCCCTTTTGCGTGGCCGTCGCCGTGCGGGACATGCGGATGACACCGGACGAGGCGGTGCGGGCCGCGACCCTGGGCGGGGCGCTGGCACTGCGCCGGGACGACGTGGGGCGGCTCGCGCCCGGCGCGCGGGCCGACGCGGTGGTGCTGGACGCCCCCTCGCACGTCCATCTCGCCTACCGGCCCGGAGTGCCGCTGGTGTCCGCAGTGTGGCGGCGCGGGGTGCGCGCGTCGATCTGACCCCCGCCAGATGCGGGCGGTACGGCCGCCGCGCTGTGGCCGGCGGCTCACCGGCCCGTCCTGAGAACGCGGTGGGCCCGGTGAGGGAACTCTCACCGGGCCCACCGTGTCGTACAGGGGAAGGGGAGCGGGTCAGTCCTCCACGAGCAGCCCCCGCCGCAGCCGCGCGAGGGTGCGGCTGAGCAGCCGCGACACGTGCATCTGGGAGATGCCCAGCTCGTTGCCGATCTCGGACTGTGTCATGTTGCCCACGAAGCGCAACGAGAGGATCTGCCGGTCGCGGGCCGGCAGCTCCGCGATCAGCGGCTTGAGGGACTCCATGTACTCGATCCCCTCCAGACCGTGGTCCTCGTAGCCGATGCGGTCGGCCAGCGCGCCCTCGGAGTCGTCCTCCTCGGGCTGGGCGTCCAGCGAGCTCGCGGTGTACGCGTTGCTGGCGCTCATGCCCTCGACGACCTCGGCCTCGGTGATCTGCAGCCGGCCGGCCAGCTCGGCGACGGTCGGCGCGCGGTCCAGCTGCTGAGCGAGCTCGTCACCGGCCTTGGCCAGGTCCAGCCGCAGTTCCTGCAGCCGCCGGGGGACCCGCACGGACCAGGAGGTGTCACGGAAGAAGCGCTTGATCTCGCCGATGATGGTCGGCATCGCGAACGTGGGGAACTCGACCCCGCGGCTCAGCTCGAAGCGGTCGATGGCCTTGATCAGGCCGATCGTGCCCACCTGGATGATGTCCTCGACGGGCTCGCTGCGGGAGCGGAACCGGGAGGCGGCGAACTTCACCAGGGCGAGGTTGAGCTCCACCAGGGTGTTGCGTACGTAGCTGTACTCGTGCGTGCCCTCCTCCAGCGTCTCCAGCCGCTGGAAGAGCGTCTTGGACAGGGCCCGTGCGTCGACCGGACCCACCTCGTCGAAGGGCGGGATCTCCGGGAGGTCCTCCAGGCCCAACGGTGTTCCGTGTTCCTCGTGGACGCTGGCCTCGGTGGTCACCGACGCGTCAAGCGCGTCGAGCCGGGGTGCCATGCTCTCCTCCCTCGGGGTGCGGCGGCAGGGCAAAGCGGAGCGTGAAATTCAGCCCACACTCCACGCCTACCCCGTTCGGCGCGGATATTGCAACCTCGCGGTCATCGATCTCCGGACCGCCGTGGGAGCGACTACCGCCCTGATCAGGAAGCGCGTAGGGTGCGAGTTGCGGATCGCCGATTCGTCCGGGAGGAGTGTGCATGGACCGCGAGATGGTCGACACGGCCGGGCGTGACCGGCTGCACGTCTCTGTGCAGCGGAACGGCGAGAAGGCGGTCGTGGCACCCGCGGGTGAGCTCGACCACCACACCGCCGACCTGCTGCGCGAGCCGCTCGACAAGCTGATCGAGGACGGCTACGGCATCCTCGTGGTGGACTGCACGCATCTGGAGTTCTGCGACTCCACCGGGCTCAACGTCCTGCTCGGCACCCGGCTCAAGGCCGAGGCCGCGGGCGGCGCGGTCCATCTGGCCGGAATGAGGCCAGCCGTGGCCAAGGTCTTCGCCATCACCGGAGCCGAGGCCGTTTTCACCGTCCACGACACCCTGGACGACGCACTCAAGGAGTGACCCTCCGCGGCGGCTCCCCACGGGGGCGCCGAGGCGTGCCCTGTTTCGTCCGCATCCGGAGGTGTTCGCCGGAGCGGCCCGGGCAGGAGAGCCTCGGGATCACTTCGGACACTGGCGGACCATCGGTGAGTGGAGGCGCTGATGAGCACCACCCGGCCCCCTGCGGCCGACGACCGCGGCCCGGACCCGGGCGGTGCGGCCGTGCCGTCGCGCGGTCAGGGCGGCCAGGAAGGCGAGGCACGGCGGCTGTCGCTCGCCGACGTGGCCGGCGTGGTGCCCACCGCCCGTGACTTCACCCGCCAGGCGCTCTACGACTGGGGCTGGCTGCCCGCCGCGACCGCGGACCGCCGCGCGGCGGCCGAGGACGTCCTGCTGGTGGTGTCGGAGCTGGTCACCAACGCCTGCCTGCACGCGGGCGGTCCCGAGGAGCTGCGGCTGTTCCGGAACGCGAAGGCGCTGCGCCTGGAGGTCGTCGACGGCGGCGTCGGCAGCCCGGCCCCGCGGAACCCGCACCGCGCCGGACGGCCGGGCGGGCACGGGATGTTCATAGTGCAGCGGCTCTGCCTGGACTGGGGGGTCGTACGCCACGCCGGCGGCGGGCCGGGCAAGACGGTCTGGGCCGAGGTCGCCGCCCCCGCCTGAGCCGGCTGATGGCCCGTCAGTGACTTCCGGGGAAGGGGACGTCCGGCATCGCCCCCAAGCGCAAGGCGGCGGCCGTTCCCAGTGGAGAACGGACTTCCGTCTCGACCACCGCACCCCGGACTCCCGGCGCCTGAACGCGGCGGCGCGCGGGGACATCGACGACGCCCCCTGCCCGCCCCTGACCCCGGCCGAGCGCGGTGAACCGCTGAGCCACCGCTGCGTCCTGCGCGAGCCGGCCGCCGCGGCCGGGCCCGCCCGGGCACCAGGGTCCGCCGGCGGCTTCCCGCGTCCGACGAGCGGCGGGCCGGCGGTCCCGGCTCCTAGGCCTTGCCGTCCAGGTCCTCGATCGAGGCGGTGGAGGGGCCGCGCTTGCCCGCGAGCCCCGCCGCCACCGACCCGGCGTCGCGCAGCACCCGGACGGCGTTGCGCCACGCCAGTTTGGCGAGGTCGTCGTCGGACCAGCCGCGGCGCAGGAGTTCGGCGAACAGCCGCGGGTAGCCGGAGACGTCGCCGAGGCCCTCGGGGAGGTGGGCGACGCCGTCGTAGTCGCCGCCGAGACCGAGGTGGTCGACGCCGGCGACCTCACGCATGTGGTCGAGGTGGTCGGCGACCGTGCCGATGCCGGCGAGCGGCCGGGGGTGCTCGGCCGCGTAGGCCTCCTGGACGGCCCGGGCCTTCGGGGACTGGTCGAGCGGGTGCAGGCCGTTCGCCTTCATGTTCTCGTTCGCGCCGACGATCCACTCGGCGGCCGCCGGCAGGATGAACTGCGGCACGAAGGTGGCCATCGCGACGCCCCCGTTGCGGGGCAGCTGCTCCAGGACGTCGTCGGGGATGTTGCGGACGTGGTCGCAGACGGCACGCGAGGAGGAGTGCGAGAAGAGTACGGGGGCCTCGCTGACCCGCAAGGCCGCGCGCATGGTGTCGGGCGCGACATGGGAGAGGTCGACGAGCATGCCGAGCCGGTTCATCTCCCGCACGACCTCCTCGCCGAAGGCGGTCAGGCCGCCGTGCCGCGCCTCGTCCGTGGCCGAGTCCGCCCAGTCGATGGTGTCGTTGTGGGTGAGCGTCATGTAGCGCACGCCCAGCGTGTACAGCATCCGCAGCACACCCAGGGAGTTGGCGATGCTGTGGCCGCCCTCGGCGCCCATGAGGGAGGCGATGCGGCCCTCGGCGCGGGCGGCCTCCATGTCGTCCGCCGTCACCGCGAGCCGCAGGGCCGCCGGGTGACGTTCGGTCAGCCTGAGTACGCAGTCGATCTGCTCCAGGACGGCGACGACCGCGTCTCCACCGGTGAGGTCGGTGCGGACGTACACCGACCAGAACTGCGCCCCGACGCCGCCCGCCCGCAGCCGGGGGATGTCGGTGTGCAGGTGGGCGGACTGGTCGGTGGCGATGTCACGCCGCTCGAGGTCGTAGCGGACCTGCTCGCGCAGCCGCCAGGGGAGGTCGTTATGGCCGTCCACCACAGGGTGGGCGGTGAGCAGCTCCTGTGCGCGTGCGAGCAGGTCCATGGATTACTTCCCTCCGAAACCGAAGCCGGCCGACCCCTCCACCTTGGCACGCAGGCGCTTACCCTTCTCGGTGGCCTGCTGGTTCAGCTCGTCCTGGAAGTGCCGCATGCGCTCGAGCAGTTCGGTGTCGTGGGCGGCGAGCATGCGCACCGTCAGCAGGCCCGCGTTGCGCGCGCCGGCCACCGAGACGGTGGCGACCGGGACTCCGGCGGGCATCTGCACGATGGACAGCAGCGAGTCCATGCCGTCCAGGTACTTCAGCGGCACGGGTACCCCGATCACCGGCAGCGGCGTCACCGACGCCAGCATCCCGGGCAGGTGCGCGGCCCCGCCGGCGCCGGCGATGATCGCCTTGAGGCCGCGTTCGGCGGCCCGCTCGCCGTACGCGACCATCTCGCGCGGCATGCGGTGCGCGGAGACGACGTCGACCTCGTACGGCACCTCGAACTCGTCCAGCGCCTGGGCGGCGGCCTCCATGACCGGCCAGTCGGAGTCGGAACCCATCACGATGCCGACCAGCGGCCCAGCGGGATTGCTCACTCTTGGATCGTCCCTCGCAGGTAGTCGGCGGCGTGCCGGGCGCGTTCGCGCACCTCGGGCAGGTCGTCGCCGAAGGTGTTGACATGGCCCACCTTGCGGCCGGGCTTCACGTCCTTGCCGTACATGTGGATCTTCAGCTGCGGGTCCCGGGCCATGCAGTGCAGGTACGCCGCGTACATGTCGGGGTAGTCGCCGCCGAGCACGTTGGCCATCACGGTCCACGGCTGGCGCGGGCGCGGATCGCCCAGCGGCAGGTCCAGGACCGCGCGCAGGTGGTTGGCGAACTGCGAGGTTATGGCGCCGTCCTGGGTCCAGTGACCGCTGTTGTGCGGGCGCATGGCCAGCTCGTTGACGAGGATCCGGCCGTCCCGGGTCTCGAAGAGCTCCACCGCGAGGTGACCCACCACGCCCAGCTCCTTGGCGATGGTCAGCGCGAGCCGCTGGGCCTGCGTCGACAGAGCCTCCGGCAGGTCCGGCGCCGGCGCGATCACCGTGTCGCACACGCCGTCGACCTGGATGGACTCCACCACCGGGTAGGCGACCGCCTGCCCGTGCGGGGAGCGCACGACGTTGGCCGCCAGCTCCCGCACGAAGTCGACCTTCTCCTCGGCCAGCACCGGCACGCCCGCGCGGAACGGCTCGGCGGCGCCGGCCTCGTCGCGCACGACCCACACGCCCTTGCCGTCGTAACCACCGCGCACCGTCTTCAGCACGACGGGGAACCCTCCCCCGGAGTCTTGCCCGGGAGGTGTCCCCACCTCCTCGGCGAAGCGCGTCACGTCGGCCGGGTCGGAGACGATGCGGTGCCGCGGGCAGGGCACGCCGATGGAGTCGAGCTTCGCCCGCATGACGCCCTTGTCCTGGGCGTGCACCAGCGCGTCGGGCCCGGGGCGGACGGCGATGCCGTCGGCCTCCAGCGCCCGTAGGTGCTCGGTGGGGACGTGCTCGTGGTCGAAGGTGATGACGTCGCAGCCGGCGGCGAACGCCCGCAGCGTGTCGAGGTCGCGGTAGTCGCCCACCACGACCTGCCCGGCGACCAAGGCCGCGGAGTCCACGGGCGTGTCGCTGAGGAGCTTGAATCTGATGCCGAGGGGAATACCCGCCTCGTGGGTCATACGGGCGAGCTGGCCGCCGCCGATCATGCCGACTACCGGGAATGTCACAGTCACCAGGATATCGGGGCGCGAATGACGCACCGACCGCCGTCCCGCGGGACCCCCGGATAGCATGAAGGTCACTGACCAGTCACAGACGGGGCCGAACGATCACATGGACGGTGCGACCGGGTCCACCACCCGGGCAGGGCTGCGGAACCGGCTGACGGTGATGACCCGCGAGATCGCCAAGTTCGGCGCGGTCGGCGGGGCGGGGGTCCTGGTCAACATCGGGGCGTTCAATCTCGTCCGGCACGTCACCGACCTCCAGGTCGTGCGGGCCGGCATCATCGCGACCGTCGTGGCGATCGCCTTCAACTACGTGGGCTTCCGCTACTTCACCTACCGTGAACGCGACAAGACGGGCCGTACCCGCGAGCTGACGCTGTTCCTGGTGTTCAGCGCGGTGGGCCTGGTGATCGAGAACGGGGTGCTCTACACGGCGACCTACGCCTTCGGCTGGGACAGCCCGCTGCAGAGCAACGTCTTCAAGTTCATCGGCATCGGCGTGGCGACCCTGTTCCGCTTCTGGTCCTACCGCAGCTGGGTGTTCAAGGCGCTGCCCGTCCGCGAGGCCGTGCAGCAAGCAGAATCGATCCTGGTCGCGAAGGGGAACGAGACCTCCGGCGCCCCCCGGACCGGCACCCGCGGCGCCCGGTCCTCCGCGCGGCTGCGCTGACGCCTCTCAGCGCTTGACGGCGCCCTTCCCGCGGACGGCCTGGTCCTCCCGTGCCAGGAAGAGCGCGAAGACCGGAGGACGCTGCTGCAGTAGCTCCAGCCGGCCGCCGTCGGCCTCGGCCAGGTCGCGGGCCACCGCGAGGCCGATACCGGTGGAGTTGCGGCCGCTGACCGTGCGCTCGAAGACCCGCGCCCCCAGCTCCGGCGGCACGCCCTGGCCCTCGTCCGTGACCTCGACCACGACCTGCGTACCGGTGACCCGGGTGGAGATCGCGACCGTGCCGGAGCCGTGCATCAGCCCGTTCTCGATCAGCGTCGCCAGCACCTGGGCCACCGCTCCGGGGGTGCCGACCGCCCGCAGCCGCTTCATACCCGCGGAGGAGATGGCCCGGCCCGCGCTGCGGTACGCCGGGCGCCACTCCTCCACCTGCTGCTTGATCACGTCGTCGATGTCGAAGACGACCGCGGAGCCGGTCCGCGGGTCCCGCGCGTTGGTGAGCAGCCGCTGCACGACGTCCGTGAGCCGTTCCACCTGACCGAGTGCGATGGTCGCCTCCTCCTTGACGGCCTCCTCGTCCTCGGCGGTGGCGATGATCTCCTCCAGCCGCATCGACAGCGCCGTCAGCGGCGTCCGCAGCTGGTGCGAGGCGTCCGCCGCCAGCCGCCGCTCGGCGGTCAGCATCCGGGCGATCCGTTCGGCGCTGCGGTCCAGCACGTCGGCGACCCGGTCCAGCTCCGGCACCCCGTAGCGCCGGTGGCGCGGCCTGGGGTCACCGGAGCCCAGGCGCTCCGCGGTCTCCGCGAGGTCGGTCAGCGGGCTGCCGAGCCGGCGTGCCTGGCGCACCGCGAGGACCACGGCGGCCAGCACCGCCAGCAGCGCCACCGCCAGGATGATCAGCAGGGTGCGGCCGATCTCCCGGCTGACCTTGCTGCGGGACTCCTCGACGGTGACGGTCTCGCCCTGCTCGCCGGTCTGCCGGGAGGAGATCACCTGGCCCGTGGGCTTGGTGCCGATGGCGATCGGTTCCGCCCCCGGGATCTGCACCAGCGCGTACCGCCCGGGGGCGATCTGCTGGGCCAGCACCTCGCGGCTGATCCGCTCCTCGCCGATCATCCTGCTCTCGACGATGCCGACCAGCCGCACCGCCTCGGAGTCCACGCTCTCCTTGGCGCTGCTCTCGATCGTCCGCGCCTCCACCAGGACGAGGGAGACACCGAAGACGGCGATCACGACGAGCACCACGGCGAGCGTGGACTGGATGAGACGGCGGCGCATGAGTGAAGCGTCTCAGACCACGAGCGCCCCTGGCGTGCCGGTTCTTCCTAGTTCTTCTCGAACCGGAAGCCGACTCCACGCACCGTGGAGATGTACCTCGGCGCCGCCGCGTCGTCGCCGAGCTTCTTGCGCAGCCACGAGATGTGCATGTCCAAGGTCTTGGTGGAGGACCACCAGGTGGTGTCCCAGACCTCGCGCATCAGCTGCTCCCGGGTGACCACCCGGCCCGCGTCGCGCACCAGCACGCGCAGGAGGTCGAATTCCTTCGCGGTGAGCTGCAGTTCCTCGTCGCCCATCCACGCGCGGTGCGACTCGACGTCGATCCGCACGCCCTGGGTGGAGGGATGCTGGGCCTCGGCGGTGCCGCGCCGCAGCAGTGCCCGCACCCGGGCCAGCAGCTCGGCCAGCCGGAAGGGCTTGGTCACGTAGTCGTCGGCGCCGGCGTCCAGGCCGACCACCGTGTCCACTTCGTCGGCGCGGGCGGTGAGCACCAGCACCGGGAAGCCATGGCCCTCGGTGCGCAGCCTTCTGCACACCTCGAGCCCGTCCATTCCGGGCAGCCCCAGGTCGAGCACCAGAAGGTCGAAGGAGCCGAGCAGGGCGGCTTCGAGCGCCGCGGGTCCGTCCTCGCGCACCTCGACCTCGTACCCTTCGCGGCGCAGCGCGCGTGCGAGCGGTTCCGAGATGGATGCGTCGTCCTCGGCGAGCAGTACGCGGGTCATGGGCTGATGGTAGTCCGCCCGGGGAAACCGCACGCCGGGCGGGCCGCGACCGTTGTGAGGTACCTCTCAAGTCGGCCCATATAGCACATCTCGTGCTGCCATAAGGTAACCAAAAGCCCGAATCGGTCCAGGGGACCTTTGGCGCGCGCCACGCGTCGAAGGGCCCTTCTGTGACGGGGCTGGTCCCCACCAGCATTTCAGTCAACGACCTGTGGACCGGGACCGCGCCTGTGAAGGCGTCGGTCGTGGATCCCGGTGCGCCCTCGCGCGCCCCGGTGCCGGTCACCCCCCACCCGGGCGCGCACCGCTCTCGCAGCGCGTCCCGAGCAGCAAGGAAAAGTCCATGGCGTCCAGCCTGACGAAGGGCGCCGCTCCGCAGGACACCCCTGCACACGGCGGCAAGACCTTCCTCGGCCACCCCCGCGGCCTGGCCACTCTTTTCATGACCGAGACGTGGGAGCGTTTCAGCTACTACGGCATGAGGGCCTTGCTCGTCCTCTACCTGACGGCCTCGGTCGCGGACGGCGGCCTCGGCATGAAGGCCGCCACCGCCGGCGCCATCTACAGCGTCTACACCGCCACGGTGTACCTGCTGGCGATGCCGGGCGGCTGGTTCGCCGACCGCCTGTGGGGCCCGCGCCGTACGGTCGCCATCGGCGGCACGATCATCATGATCGGCCACTTCCTGCTGGCCGTGCCGGTGAAGGCGTCGTTCTTCGTCGGCCTGGTCTTCATCGCCGTGGGCTCCGGCCTGCTGAAGTCGAACATCTCCACGATGGTCGGCCAGCTCTACCCGGACCGCAACGACCCGCGCCGGGACGGCGGCTTCACGATCTTCTACATCGGCATCAACCTCGGTGCCTTCCTCGCGCCGCTCGCCATCGGCACCGTCGGCCAGCAGGTCGACTGGCACCTTGGCTTCGCCATGGCCGGTGTCGGCATGGGGCTCGGCCTGGCCCAGTTCCTCATCGGCACCAAGCACCTCGCACCGGTCTCCAGCATGGTTCCCACGCCGCTCGATGCCGCCGAGCGCGCCGGCCTGATGAAGAGGGCGCTGATCTGGCTGGCCGTCGCGGTGGTCTTCTACGGCGTGGTCACCTTCACCGGCCACTTCACGATCAACTGGGTGCTCTGGCCGCTCTCCCTGCTGGGCCTGGCGCTGCCGGCGTACTACTTCACCCGCATCCGCCGGGACCAGGAGCTCACCTCGGACGAGAAGTCCAAGGTCAGCGGCTACATCTGGTTCTTCGTCGTGGCCGCCGTCTTCTGGATGATCTACGACCAGTCCGGTTCGACCCTGACGGTCTTCGCCTCCGAGCACACCGCGTCCACCCTGTGGGGCTTCAACTTCCCCGAGAGCTGGTTCCAGTCGCTGAACCCGCTCTTCGTGATGGCGCTCGCCCCGGTCTTCGCCGCCCTGTGGATGACGCTGGGCCGCAGGAACCCCAGCACGACCGTGAAGTTCGCCCTCGGCGTCGCCGGCATCGGCGTCTCCTTCGTGGTGATGATGCTCGCCCAGGCCGCCGCCTCCGGCGACGTCAAGGTCACTCCGCTGTGGCTGGCCGTGGTCTACCTGATCCAGACCGCCGCCGAGCTGTGCCTGTCCCCGGTGGGTCTGTCGGTCACCACCAAGCTGGCCCCGGTCAAGTACGCCAGCCAGATGATGGGCCTGTGGTTCCTCGCCGTCACGGCGGGCGACTGTGTGGCCGCCATCCTGCAGCTGGTCATCGGCGACGCCTTCCTGTCGGAGACCTCCTTCGCGGTCCAGGGCTTCGTGGCGCTCGCCGCGGGCGCGGCCTTCGTGCTGTACCGCAAGCGCGTCATCCGGCTCATGGGCGACGTCCACTGACGTCTGCCGACGGCTAC